>NZ_JBEXJN010000048.1:0-42050 GCF_040609115.1 Lentzea sp. NPDC004782 | reverse complement strand
GGCCTTATTTCTTTGGTCAACTGGTTATCGGGGGGTTTCGTCGGGGTGGGCTATTCCGCCCCACACGAACAGGGGCCCGGGGGCGGTCGAGGGGCGACGGCCAGGGCGCCTCGGGTGCACCCGCTGGACGGTTCAGTTGTTGATCTCTTAGAAGGTGCGCAGCTGCAGCGAGAAGTCACGCTGGTTGTTGTTCGTGTCCTGGCTCAGGATGTTGCGCGTGTTCGATCCGCCGAGCGCGGCGGTCTGCGGGGTTTCCGGAGCGGCGTTCGTGCCTTCCTTCGGCGTGATCGCGCTTGACGAGAACGCGACGCCGTCGATCTTGAAAGCGGTCGGGGAGTTGCTGCCGAAGATCGCGACACCGCCGAAGACCGGAATGCCCTCGGTGCCGAGGAAGTTCACCGGGAGAACGTGAGGAGTGCTCACCGTGCCGGAGAAGTCGGCGCCCGTCAGCACGAGCGTGCTGCCGACGTTGTTCTTGGGCGCGAGCACGATCGGCTGGCCGAGCGTGTCCATCAGCGGAATGGTCTGAATGACCTGGTTCTGCTGGTTGTAGATCTTCAGGACCCAGTTGGTGAGGTCGAGTTGCTGGTCCGTGGTGTTGACGAGCTCGATCGCCTCGTCGAGCGGTCCGTTCGGGCCCATCGTGGAGACCTCGTTGATGAGCACGGAGGGCACGGCCATGACGTCGGGGCCCTGGGGCTCCTCGGCCGCGGACGCCATGCCCGCGAACGCGATGGTGCTCGCGAATGCGAGAGCGGCGGCACCGCTCAGCAGTCGACGCATTGTTCCAGTCCCTTCGAGAAAGTGAATTCGGGGTTTTCTCGCACACGGCAACTGTGGTCGAGGGGAACGACCTGTCTTGCCGCTGGGACTGACTTTGCTCGCATTTGTTCGGGATCGAAAGGGGCCATTTCAGATAGGTTACAGATTGTTTTCGCCGGGAGACGGAATTCGGCACCTGAAGTCGTCCGAGTTACGATCGGTGTCGCGGGAGGTGCTGTCGCGGCCGAGCGAGGAATCGGTGCAGGGCGTCGCGGCTCCTGCTTCGCGACACGGCGACGTGGTGCTGAATCCCACGCTGTCGGTGTGCGCGCCGTACCGGTTCCTGACGATTACGCCCGTTCCGTCCACGGTGTCCACGACGAGGCTGTTGGGTGCTGTTCCGCTGAACGCGCTGCCCACTATCACGAAGTATTCACCCGGAGGTAGGACCGTGCTGGGTGAGATGGTGGCGAGGATTCGCGTGGCCGGGCCGGAGCAGGACTGGACAGTCCATCCTCCGATGTCTGCGGAGGTTGTGCCGGTGTTGCGCAGTTCGACGAATCCGGCCGGTCCGAGCTCGATCTCGTTGACCTTCACCGGGGAAACCCCCGGCGCGGTGCCGAACGTGCTACCGGCAAGTAGTGACAACGTTGCGACTGAGTTTCCAAAGGGGATCACAGCTCGCAGTTTGGCCCCCTGTGCGCGGACGCACAGGGGGCCAAAGGTCCTTCCTGCCTGGGACTTGTGGGAGGGCGGCGCCCGCGGCGGCCGTCGGGCGCCGCCCTCTGAGCGGGCGGGCAGACCCCTGCCGTCTGCCCGCACTCCGCTAGTGGGAGTGGTCTTCGTTCCTCGTCCTGCGAGATTCCCGTTCGAGCACCGCGGCCCGGTCGACCTCGGCGTGCGGCACATCGAGCGCCGCGCTGATCCAGGCACGCCAGTAGGGGCCGGGAATGCGTTTACCGCGTTCCCATCTCGACACTTCTTCACGGGTGACGCTGTCGTTTTGTGAGATCTCGCACAACAGGTCCGCGAGTTCGCGCTGGGTGAGACCCTGCTCCCGCCGCGCCTGCGGAATCAAGGCGGTAATCGGCGGGGTGTCCTGGTGCTCGTGGGCTCGATGGACTGCCTTGAGCACGGTTCTGCTCCGTTTCAGTGAGATGGCGGGTGCGTCATCCACCATGCCGCAGAACCTGGGAGTTCGGTCCGTGCAATGCGGTGATACCGACGGTCGTTGAAACTTCGCGTACCGTCTGAATCATCCGATCGGATGTTTGGGTGAAACGCAACTGGGCCAATGGGGTGTGCGCGCCCACAATGTGCGCCCGCCGCTAGTGTATGCAGGACCGTGATCGTTGCGACAGCAATGACCGGGGTGAGAAGGTGGAGGAAATGCTCTCGACGGTCGAAGTGGTGCAGGTGTTCCTCTCGCGGTTGGCGGCACAGGACGCATCGGGCATCGCGCGGTTGTGCGCACCGACCGTGGAATGGGAGTCGCCCGAACCGGGCGGCACCCGGTGGGCACCCGGTCCGCGTACCCGCCGCGAGGTCGAGTCCCAGTTCCTGACCTTGTTCGCCACGTTCGACCTGGAGCAGCTCTCGGTGCGCCAGGTGATCGTCGACGGAGGTGACGCGGCCGTGGTCGGCTGGGCGCGCTGGCGGGTCCTCGCCACCGGTGAGCAGGCGGAAGTGCGTTTCGCCGCGGTGCTCTCGGTGCACCTGGGTGAGATCGAGCAGTACTGGCACATGCCCGACACGCTGGCGGTGGCACTGGCGACCGGTGCCGCGCGGACCGAGGCATGAGCGTCAAACGCGAGCAGTCGACGCGCACTCGGGCGAGGCTTCTCCGTGCCGCGGCGGAGGTGTTCGACCGCGACGGCTTCGCGGGCTCCAGCCTCACCGCCGTGTGCGCGCGGGCCGATGTGTCGAAAGGTGCGCTCTATTGCCACTTCCGCTCCAAGGAGGCGCTCGGCGTCGCCATCATCGAGGAGCAGTCCCTGCTGTGGCACCGGTTGCGCGACGAGCAGCTCGCCGTCGAGTCGTCGCCGATGCAGGCGCTGATCGCGATGTCGTTCGAGTTCGTCCGCAGGCTCGACTCCGACCTCACCGTGCGGGTGAGCGCGAAGTTGTTGCGGGAGGCGGTGTTCTTCGACGTCGCGGCCGCCGCGCAGGTCGTCGGCTGGATCGCGGTCGTGCGGGACCTGCTCTCGCAGGCACAGGAACGCGGTGAGCTGCGGTCCGAGGTGAACGTGCGGCACGCGGCCGAGCAGCTCGTCGCGGAGCTGCTCGGCCTGCAGTTCGTGGCGCAGGCGTTGAGCGGCGGCACGGACCTGCGCGCCCGGCTCGCGCGCGTGTGGAAGGCGTCTTCTGGCTGTCTGGTGACAGCCTCTGTCTACGAGACGTTGCGGTTCGAGTGACGGTCGTCTCGACCCAATCGAGACAGGAATGCCTGGTCAGGCCACTGCTGTTGTGCTCCTCGTTCGGAAGAGTCCTTTACTTTTGAGGAGCAGCGGTGGCGAGCATCGTCGTGGTGGATCCGTACTCGGCCGGCAAGGGCATCGCGCCCGCGTTCGCCGAACGTGGCGTCGAGGCGATCGCCGTGCTGACCACTCCCGAACCGCCCGCCGGCCTCGCCAAGTCGTGGATCCCGGAGAACTACCGCGAGGTCCACGTGCTGACCGACCTCGACGAACTGGCGTCGAAGCTCGCCGTGCACGAGCCGATCGCCGTCGTGCCGGGCACCGAGACCGGCGTCGAGGCCGCGGAGATGTTGTCCGAGCTGATCACGCCCGGCCGGTCGAACGTGCTCGCCCTGTCGTCCGCGCGTCGCGACAAGTGGCAGATGGCCGTGGCGTTGCGGTCGGCCGACGTCCCGCACCTGCGTCAGATCAGCTCCGACAACGCCGGCGAGGTGGCCGCGTGGCTGCGCCGGGAAGGGCTCGCGGACTCGCCGATCGTGCTGAAGCCGCAGGAGAGCGGCGGCACGGACGACGTGTTCGTCGCTCGGCCCGGTGACGACTGGCGGGCCAAGTTCGACCGGATCCTCGGCAGCGTCAACAAGCTGAACCTCCGCAACGACCGCGTGCTGGTGCAGGAGCTCGCGGCCGGCACCGAGTACGAGGTCGACACGTACTCGATCGACGGACGGCACGGCCTGGCCGCGGTGTGGCGCTACGCCAAGGAGTGCCGCGGCGACCGGCTCGGCATCTACCTGTCCAACACGCTGATGCCCGCGGACGATCCGGTGGTCGACGTGCTGTTCGAGTACGTGTGCCGGGTGCTGGACGCGACCGGTGTCCGCAACGGTCCCGCGCACGTCGAGGTCATGATCACCCCCGACGGTCCGCGGCTGATCGAGATCGGCGCGCGGCTGGCCGGTGCCGAGCAGCAGGAGCTGACGATGATCGGCGCGCGCGAGAGCCAGATCACCCGAATGGTCCGCCACCGAGTGGATGGTGCCGTTGACGTTTGGCGGTACACGCGGCACCAGCACGTGAAGTCGGTCTACCTGTCGTCACCCGCGGCCGGTCAGCTGAGCGACGCCGCGCGGCTCGACTCGCTTCCGGAGCTGTTGCCGAGCTTCCAGCGCGCGGTGCTGCCGTACCGCGAAGGTTCGCAGGTACCGCGCACGGAGGACCTGTGGACGTCGCTCGGTTACGTCGTGCTGGCCACGACCGATATCTCAGTGCTGGAACGTGACGAGGCACTGGTGCGGGAGATCGAGGCCGGACTCGTCGTAGTTTGATCTTCAGGACGGCCGGGTAGCCGTGATTCCACGCGACCCGTTAGGTTGCTGCGCGACGAGCGGAGGCCCATGAGCGCACCCTGGGACGGCGACCTGACCGGCGCGGTGATCGACGACCGGTACGTCGTCGGCTCCTTGCTCGGCTCCGGTGGCATGGCCGAGGTCTACCGCGCCTACGACCGCTCCACGACGTCGTCCGTCGCCATCAAGATCTTCACCGGCCCCGGCCTGCCCGACGACGAACTGCGGCTGCAGCGCGAGGCCACGATGCTCGCGTCGCTCGACTGCCCCGGCCTGATCCCGGTGTACGCGTCCGGCACGGTGTCGCGCCGCCCGTACTTCGTGATGCGGGAGATCACCGGTGGCACGCTGCGCCAGCGGATGCGCGAACCGCTGCCGCCCCGGTTCGTGGCGCGCATCGGCGGGCAGATCGCCGCCGTGCTCGACCACGTGCACGGCCTCGGCGTGGTGCACCGCGACATCAAGCCGTCGAACATCCTGCTCGACGACGAGGAGAAGCAGGCCTACCTCGCGGACTTCGGCCTCGCCCTGGCACCGGAAGTGACGCGGGTGACGACCTCGGGCGTGCTGGTCGGCACCGCCGGCTACCTGGCGCCGGAACAGGTCCGCGGCTCGGACGTCGGCCCCGCGGCGGACGTGTACGCCCTCGGCCTGGTCCTGCTGGAGTGCCTGACCGGCCGTTCCGAATACCCCGGAGGCGACGCCGAGGCCGCACTGGCCCGGCTCGCGCGTGCGCCGCGAATCCCGGTCGACCTGCCGCTGGCGTGGGTCTCGCTGCTGTCCGCGATGACGGACATGAAACCGTCACGCCGACCTACTGCTGCTCAGTGCGCGCTCTCTTTGTCGGCTGCCTACGAGGCCAGCCGCGGGTTGCCGGCACTGCTGCCGGACGCGGCGGTGTCGAGCTCGGACGTGCCCCGCCCGCGCCGCGGCAAGCGTTTGGCGATCACCGGGGCAGCCGCGGCGGCCGTGGCAGCGGTGGCAGTGGCCGTCGCGAACCTCGGCGGCAGCGAGGCGCCGGCGGCCGACCAGAAGCCGGTGCCGGGACCGGCCACCCAGGTGATCACGGTGGGCCCGTCGACGGTGACCCTCGTGCAGACGCCGGGCGCGCCGGGGGCACCGCAGCCGGGCAACTCGGCCGGGCTGAGCACGGCGCCGAGCAGCGGGAGTCCGCAGGGTTCCGGCTCGCCGGGGTCGAGCGTGACGCCGACGGCGCAGCCGACCACGACCACCGAGCCGGCCCGGCCGAGCAAGGACCGGGACCCCGGCAAGCCGACGAAGAAGTCGGACACGCCCAAGCCGTAGCGCCGCGACTCCGAGCGCTCGTCGTGGTCGATGAAGGGCGCCTTCATCGACCTGAGGTGGATGAAGGCGCCCTTCATCCACCTCGGGGCGCGCCCGGAACGGCCCTCAGGCGCTTGGTTCGCGCACCGCCGCGAACGGCAGGTCGGCCAGCTCCGCCCGCAACGTGTCGAGGTCCGAGTACACCGCCGACGCCCCGCGGTCCATCAGCTCGTCCTCCCCGAACCCGCCGGTGAGCAGCCCGATCGACGGCAGCCCCGCCCGGCCGGCGGCCTCGCAGTCCCACACCGAGTCGCCGATGACGACCGCGCGCGAGCCGCGGACCTCGCGCAGCGCCACCTCGATCAGGTCGGGTGCGGGCTTGGAGTCCTCGACGTCGTCGGAGGACGTCCACGCGATGTCGCCGGGGTCGATCAGCTTCAGGTAGTGCTCGACGTGCTTGCGCTTGCCCGACGACGCCAGCACCACGGCGAAGCCCAGGTCCGTGGCGGCGCGGACCAGGCGGTGTGCGCCCTCGAACGGCTGGATCTCGTCGAGCATCTCGTCGAAGTGCCGTTCCCAGGCCGAGCGCACCGCGTCGCCGTGGTCGCGTTCCACCTGGTCGCCTGCGACGGCGGCGACCAGGCGGTCTCCGCCCATGCCGATCGAGCGGTGCACTTTCCACGCGGGCACGGTGATGTCGGCTTCGCGGAACGCGCGCAGCCACGCCACCGTGTGGTGGTAGTTGGTGTCGACCAGGGTGCCGTCCACGTCGAGGACCACGGTGTTGCTCATGGAGCCAGGTTTGCCCGCGCTCCTACCTCGGCAAACCCACCAGCTCGCGGGCGTCCTGAAGGGACGACAGCTCGCGGCGCAGCACGCCGTCGAGCCACTGCGCGTCGGACATCCACGACTGGTTGGTGTGCAGGCAGACGTGCACGGAGGACCGGTAGACCGACAGCGCGACGCCTACCGCGTGGCCGGGTGCGACCGGTGCCACCGGGTACATCTCGCACAGTGCGGCGCCGTCGAGCGACAGCGGCACGGACGGCAGCGGCACGGACGTGACCAGCGTGTCGAACAGCAGTGGCGCGCAGCGGGCGGCGACCGGGGCGGCCAGGCGGTGCAGCAGCGGCGGCACCTTGTCGGCGAGCAGCGGCAGTGCGCCGGCGCCTCGGTCGGGGCCCTGGGCCTTGGCCGATTCCATCTGCTCGCGGACGTTGCGCAGTCGTTCCACCGGGTCCGCGATGCCGACCGGCAGCGCGAGCAGGAAGCCGGAGATCTGGTTGCCCGAGGCGCCGTCGCCGGAGCGTGAGCGCTGGTTAACCGGGATCAGCGCCCGCACGACCGACGAGGGTTCGGCGCTGCCGTGCGCGGAAAGCCAGTGCCGCAACGCACCGGTGACCAGCGCGAGCAACACGTCGTTGACCGTGCCGCCGTGTGCGCGGCGGATTCGGTGCACGTCCGCGAGATCCAGGCGCGACATCACCACGCGGCGCGGCCGGGTCGACGCGGTCAGCACCGGCGAGTTCAACGTCGGCGGGCGGGTGTTCATCAGCACCGACGAGGCGATGTCGAGCGTGTCCTTGATCCCGCGCAGCGACGGGAGCGACGGGATGATCGACCGCGAGACCGGTGCCGGAGTGTCCGGAATGGACAAACGGGACGCGTCGAACAGCTGAAGTCCCAGGCCCACGGCCTTCATGCCGTCGCACAACGAGTGGTGCAGCTTCGCCACGACCGCGAACCGGCCGCCCGCGAGACCGGTGATGACGTGCAGCTCCCACGGCGGTCGCGCGAGGTCCAGCGGCTGCGCCATGAGGTGGGAAACCAGGGTGGCGAACCGCTCCCGGCCGCGCACGTGGTGTGTGAAGACGTGGTCCTCCGGCGCGAAGCCGGGGTCCTCCACCCAGCGCGCACCGCCCAGCAACGACGTGCGGGCGCGTTGGCGCAGGCGCGGTATCTCCTGCGCGCGGTCGCACAGCACGGCGGCGACGCGGGCCGGATGCACCGGAGTGGACGGTGCGAAGGTCGCGACCGCGCCGAGGTGCAAAGGGTTCGCGTTGCCCTCCATGGCGAGGAAGGCGATGTCGAGGGGGGAGAGGTGGTCTGTCATAGGTTTGTCAGGCAACCAGGTTCGCGTGACGCGCGCATTTCTATGAGATGGCGGCGACTCTCTACCGCCCCAAGTACACTCGAACGGTGGTACCGGTGTGACTCGTGTGGGTGCGAACCAGGTCACACAACAGGTTCACCATCACGATCCCGAAACCGGACAGACCGGTGAACGAGGGCGGCAGGCCCGTGCCGGAGTCGCTCACCTCGCACACCGCCGTGTCGCCCTCGCGCCACATCCGCAGCACTCCTCGCCCCGACGCGTGCAGGATGCTGTTCGTCGCGAGCTCGTTCACCGCCAGTACGAGGTCCTCGACCTGTTCGCGGCGCAGCCAGTTCGCGTACGCCGTCACGATCTTGCGCATGTGCGCGAGAGTGCCGACGGAGAAGGGGTGCTCCTCGGCGGACGACGGCGGCGGGGGTAAGGGCACGTTGTAGACGTCGGCCAGCCCGGCCGGGTCGGTGTACCACTCGCTCGCGGTCCGCTTGGAGCCCTCGATCACCACCGGATGCGTGCGCTGGGCGTCCTTCAGCACGTGGCCGGGCAGCGCACCTGCGTCGTACAGACACAGCAAGGTGCCTTTGCGTCCCTCGAACGCCGTGTTGATCAACGCCTCGTGCTGCACGCACGCCGGGTACTCGAGCTCGGTGCGGCCCGGCCACACCGGCTCGCCCACCATGCGCACCCGGCGGTGCGGCGCGCTCGCGCTGAACGCCATCAGCACGCCGGGGATGATCCGGCCCGGGTTGCGGCCGGCTTCGGCCATGTCGATGAAGTGCACCTGGTCGGCCTGAGCGCCCAGCCTTCCGCGCAACAGGGCGATGCTCGCCTCCGCCACCGCCACCAGCACGGGCTCGCCCCGGCTCACGCCGTCCGCGACGAACTTGGCCGTGCCGGCGAGGAAATCGTCCTCGTCGCGGTAGAACAGGGCCTCGTGTGCGAACGGAGCAACGGAGTTCATCGGCGTCCCGGTGGGGTCGGTGGCTGAGCAAGCTTTCATTCTGCTCCCCGTAACACCGTTACGGCGGGGGCCAGGCCGGTGGTTTGTCGAGGAACGCCGCCGTCTCGGTCGTCTCGTTTCGATCGCTGGGCGTTCGCGACGTGCCGTCACCGAGGCGGGCGAACCCGTCCGGCGCGATCTCAAGTGGATTCGGCGTGCGGACGGGGAAAACCCCAGGCAGACTCCCGAGCCTCGGGGGCTTGCGAGGAGGTGACGCAGTGATCGGGCACTACGCGCTGACCGGGCCGGACGATGCGCCGGTGCTGGTGCTCGGCAACGCGCTCGGCACGACCACCGACCTCTGGCGCGGCTTCTCGCTGCCCTTCCGGTTGCTGCGCTTCGACCACCGCGGCCACGGTGGCAGCGCGCCGGTCGAGGGCCCGTGCACGATCGAGGCGCTGGCGTGCGACGTGCTGGATCTGCTGGACCACCTGGAACTGCGCCAGGTGCACTACTGCGGCGTGTCGCTCGGCGGGATGGTCGGCATGTGGCTCGCGGCGAACACCGACCGGATCTCCCGGCTGGCGCTGGTGTGCACCGCGGCCTGGTACCCGGACAAGTCCGTTTGGGACGAACGGATCGAGGCGTTGCGCGCGCAGGGGATGGAGCCGATCGCGGACGCGATCGTGTCGCGGTGGTTCACACCGGCGTGCTCGCCGTCCGTGGTCGCGGACTTCCGCGCGCAGCTGCTGAAGGTCGACGTGCCGTCGTACGTCGCGTGCGCCGAAGCGGTCAGGGACGCGGACCTGCGGCCGGACCTGGCGAAGATCGACGCGCCGACCGTGGTGATCGCGGCGGCGCAGGACCACGCGACACCACCGGAGTTCGCCCGGCACATCGCCGACGAGCTGCCCGACTCGGACCTCTACATCGTCGGGGACGCCGCGCACCTGGCCGTCGTCGAGGCGCCGAAAACGATCTCGGTGATCCTCGACGGGCACTTCGGCGAGACGAACTGAGCAGGCAGCCAGAAGTCGTGTTCGCAACTCGCCGTCCGGTGAGGTGGATGAAGGGTTCCTTCCTCCACCTGGTGTGGATGAAGGCGCCCTTCATCCACGTAACTGCCCGGCAGGCGGGTTGCGGACAAGACCTCCGGCGAGGCGCTTAGACCTTCTGCAGCGGGCGGTGCGGTTCCGGTGGCAGCTCCACGCGGATCTCGTCGCCGGGCCGCACGACGCCACCGACGCGCACGACCGACATGATGCCCGCGCGGCGGATCAGCTCACCGTCGGGCCCCTTGCCCACGACCTCCTTGAGCAGTCCCCTGGAGAACCCGTCGATCTGCACGCACGGGTTGCGCAGCCCGGTCACCTCGACCACGGCCTCGGCGCCCAGGTGCAGCAACGTCCCGGTCGGCAGGCCGAGCAGGTCGATGCCGCGCGTGGTGACGTTCTCGCCGATCTCGCCGGGGGCCACGGAGAACCCCTTGTCGCGCAGCTCGTCGAAGAGCTCGGCGTGCATGAGGTGCACCTGGCGCAGGTTCGGCTGGGTCGGGTCCTGCGCCACCCTGGACCGGTGCTTCACCGTGACGCCCTGGTGGACGTCACCCTCGACACCAAGCCCCTCCAGCAGCGTGATGCTGTCCCGGACGGGCTTGGTGAACGTGTACTCCTCGCTGCGGCTGACCGCGGTCACAACCCCCATGCACCCGATTGTGCACGATCAGCGGGGTTTGGCCTCGCCTTCGCGGGCAGCGCGTTCGATGGCACGGCGGACCTCGTCCCACGTGAGGTCGCGGCCCGTGGCCTGGTCCTGTTGCGCCATTCGGCCCTCCGTCCGGTAGAGCGACGCGACGGGCACGGCGCTGATCAAGGTGAGGTTCGACGTCTCGATTCGGTTCACCCGAACGGCACGACCTGCGGAGACGCGCCAAGCCGTGGAAACGCTCCCACGAAGTTCCGGCAAGAGTCTTGACTAATGCTCACGTCAGGCTGTTGACTCCGTCACACCTCGTCGGAACCGGTACCGAAACCGGTTTCAGAGGCGGCGGAAAGGAAGTTCGGCATGCGTGTCACGATCGCGGAGGTCGCCCAACGCGCCCAGGTGTCCAAAGCGACCGTGTCACGTGTGCTGAACGGAAAGCCGGACGTCGACGCCAGTACCGCGCAGCGCGTGCGCAAGGTGATCGACGAGATCGGGTACGTGCCGAGCGCGCGTGCCGTGGGCCTGGCGAGGGGGCGGACCCGCACGGTCGGCATGCTCGCGCCGTCGCTCACCTGGCCGTGGATGGGTGAGGTCCTGCAGGGCATCGTCGACACCCTGGAGGCCGACGGGTACGGGCTGCTGCTCTACACGATCAACCGCGGGCCGGAGTCGCTGAACCAGTTCGCGAACCACGTGTCCGCCAACGCCTTCGACGGCCTGCTCGTGATCGAGCCGCCGGACACGCTGCACTACATCTCCACGCTCTACCGGGCCGGCCTGCCGGTCGTCATGATCGACGACCGCGGCTCGCACCCGGAGTTCCCTTCGGTGACGACGACGAACCGGCAGGGAGGCGCCGATGTCGCAAGGCATCTCGTCGCGGCCGGTCGCCGCAGGTTCGCCGTCGTCACCGGACCACCGCACTTCGGGTGCACTCAGGCGAGGCTGGACGGGTTCCGGCTCGCCTTGGCGGAGGCGGGCCTGACGCTGCACCCGGACCTCGTCGTCGACGGCGACTTCACCACCGAAGGCGGGGAGGTCGCCGTCGACAAGCTGATCGCGAGCGGAATCCCGTTCGACGCCGTGTTCGCGCACAACGACCTCTCGGCGGTCGGGGTGCTGCGGGCGCTGCGCGAGGCCGGCCGGTCCGTCCCGGGGGACGTGTCCGTGGTCGGCTTCGACGACGTCCCGGTCGCGGGACACACCGAGCCGCGGCTGACGACGATCCGCCAGCCGTCGCGGGAGATGGGGTCCGCGGCCGCGCGGATGCTGCTCTCCACGCTGGAAGGACAGCCGCTGCCGGACCACCCGCTGGTGCTGCCGACCTCGTTGATCGTGCGCGAATCCGCGCCCTGACCCACGCGATGAAGGGCTCCTTCCTCCACCTCAGGTCGATGAAGGAGCCCTTCATCCCACCCAACTGAACGGACACGCCGGGCCGCACGCGGTCTGGCGAGTTCGCCGTGCCGTGTACGAGAGCGCTCTCATACACCGTCGTATCGGGAGATACCCCATGCGCAGAACAATCGTCGTCGCGCTGGCACTGGCGCTCGCGGCGACAGGTTGCTCCTCCTCCGGTGGCACGAGCAAGGCCTCCGGGGTGCTGACCGTGGGCATGCCCAACGGGCCGCTGACCGAGAACCACAACCCGTTCCTGCCGACGTCCGCGGCGGGTTCGCTCGGCTACCGCTACGTGATCTACGAACCGCTGGCGTTCGTGAACAACACGCGGCCCGCCCAGGAGCCCGTGCCGTGGCTCGCGACGAAGTGGGACTGGGCGGACAACTACAAGAAGATCACCTTCACGGTCCGGGAGAACGTGAAGTGGTCCGACGGCAAGCCGCTCACGGCCAAGGACGTGGCGTTCTCGTACGAGATCCTCAAGAAGTGGCCCGCGCTCAACAACCGCGACTCGCTCAAGGTCGAGACCGCGACCGCGACGCCGGACGGCAAGGTCGAGGTCACGTTCGCGCAACCGCAGTTCGTGAACCGCAACAAGGTCATCAGCGCGATGGTCGTGCCCGAGCACATCTGGAGCACCGTCGCGGACCCGACCACCTACACCAACCCGAACCCGGTCGGCACGGGCCCGTACCAGCTGAAGTCGTTCACCTCGCAGACCGTCACGGTCACCAGGCGCTCCGAGTACTGGCAGGAGCTGCCGAAGGTGCCGGAGATCCAGTACACCTCGTACAACGACAACACGGCGCAGACCACCGCGCTGGCGTCGGGCGCGAGCCAGTGGTCGTACGTCTTCATCCCGGACTACCAGAAGCTCTACGTCGACAAGGACCCGAAGAACCACAAGCTGTGGTTCCCCGCCGGCCTCGGCATCCACGGCCTGTGGCTCAACCAGACCGTGGCGCCGTTCGACAACGCGGCACTGCGGGCGGCGATGAGCGACGTGATCGACCGCGAGGCGATCTTCGTGCGCGGTGAGGCGCGGTTGTTCCCGAAGCTGGAGTCGCCGACCGGCCTGCCGTTGCCCGCCGGTGAGTCGTTCCTCGCGCCGGAGTACAGGTCCGCGAAGTTCGAGGTGAACGTCGACAAGGCGAAGCAGCGGCTGACCGCGGCCGGGTTCACTTCGGACGGTGGGGTGCTCAAGGCGCCCGGCGGCAAGCCCGTGACGATCGAGCTGACCAACCCGTCCGGCTGGTCGGACTACCTGACCGTGCTGGACATCGTCAAGAGCGACCTGAAGAAGATCGGCATCGAGGCGACCGTGCGCACGCAGACCGCGGACGCGTGGACGACCGACTTCGCCAACGGCGCGTTCCAGGGCTCGTTGCGCTGGACCAACACCGGTGCCACTCCGTACGAGATGTACCAGAACATCATGGACGGCGCGGAGATCAAGCCGATCGGGCAGACCGCCGCGGTGAACTTCGGCCGCTACAACAACCCCGACGCCACCGCCGCGCTGGCCGAGTACGCGAACGCCGCCGACGACGCGACGCGCGCGAAGAGCCTCGCGGTGCTGCAGAAGATCATGGTCGAGCAGGTGCCGATGATCCCGACCTCCGCGGGCCCGATCGGTGCCGAGTACAGCACCAAGAGCTGGGTCGGCTGGCCCTCGGAGGAGGACCCGTACGGTCCGCCGCAGGCCACGCTGCCCAACGCGCTGCAGATCGTCATGAAGCTGAAGCCGGCGGCATGACGAACGACGCGGCACTGGAAGCACGGGGTCTGGTCAAGACCTACCGGCGCGTGCGCGCGGTGCAGGACGTCTCCCTCGTCCTGCGCCGCGGGCGCGTGACCGCCCTCGTCGGCGAGTCGGGATCGGGCAAGTCGACGGTGGCGAAGCTGCTGGCGCGGCTGGTGGAGCCCACGGCGGGCGAGATCCTGCTGGACGGCGAGAAGGTGCGACGGGTCCGGGAGTACCGGCGCAAGGTCCAGATGGTGTTCCAGGACCCGTTCGCCTCGCTCAACCCGATCCACACGATCCGCTACCACCTGACCCGGCCGTTGAAGATCCACAAGCGGCCCGAGACGGTGGAGGAGCTGCTGGCGCGGGTGAACCTGCCCGCCGACTTCGCCTCGCGGTACCCGCACGAGCTCTCGGGCGGGCAACGGCAGCGCGTGGCGATCGCGCGGGCGCTGGCGGCTCACCCGGAGGTGCTGCTCGCCGACGAACCGGTGTCCATGTTGGACGTCTCGATCCGGCTCGGTGTGCTGAACCTGTTGCTGGACCTCAAGGAACGACTCAGGCTCGCAGTCCTCTACATCACGCACGACATCGCGTCGGCGCGGTACTTCGCCGACGAGACGTTCGTGATGTACGGCGGGCAGATCGTCGAGGGCGGCGACAGCGAGTCCGTGACGCAGCAGCCCGCGCACCCGTACACGCAGCTGCTGATCGAGTCCGCGCCCGATCCGGAACGGTCGGTGGCCGCGCTGGACGCGCCGGTGGAGGAGGCCGCCGCGGTGTCGGCCGGCTGTCAGTTCGCGGCGCGCTGCCCGAAGGTCCAGGCCCGGTGCTGGGTCGAGGCGCCACCGCGGTCGGACGTCGGTGCCGGCCACTGGGCGGCGTGCTGGCTCTACGTGGAGACAGTGGGGGCAGTCGCATGAGGTTCCTGCTGCGTCGCGCGCTGTTCTACCTGATCACGCTGTGGGCGGCGATCACGGCGAACTTCCTGCTGCCGCGCCTGCTGCCGGGCGACCCGGTGCAAGCGATGATCACCAAGCTCGGCGGGCGGCTGAACAGCGACGCGATGGCCTCGCTGTACATCCTGTTCGGGCTGGACGAGAAGAAGTCGATCTGGGCGCAGTACGCCGACTACTGGGGTGCGCTGGCGCGTGGTGACCTCGGGCTGTCGTTCACGTTCTTCCCCACACCGGTCGCGGACGTGCTCTCGCAGTCGTTGCCGTGGACGCTCGGCCTGATCGGTGTCACCACGGTCATCGCGTTCCTGCTCGGCACGCTGCTGGGCGTGTACGCGGGGTGGAAGCGCGGTTCGTGGATGGACAACCTCATCCCCGTGACGACGTTCCTGTCGTCGATCCCGTACTTCTGGCTCGGGCTGATCGCGATCTCCGTGTTCTCCGTGACGTTCCCGCTGCTGCCGGCCTCGGGCGGGTACGCGGCCGGGCTCGTGCCCGAGTGGTCCGGCGAGTTCGTCGGCAGCGTCCTCGAACACGCCGTGCTGCCCGGGATCACGATCGTCATCAGCTCGGTGGCCGGCTGGATCCTGGGCATGCGCAACATGATGGTGACCGTCACGGCCGAGGACTACGTGCTGGTCGCTCGGGCCAAGGGCCTGTCGCAGCGGCGGATCATGTTCGCCTACGCCGCACGCAACGCCGTGCTGCCGTCGATCTCCGGTTTCGCGCTGTCGCTGGGTTTCATCGTCGGCGGTGCGCTGTTGGTGGAGATGGTGTTCTCGTATCCGGGCCTGGGCTACGTCCTCTTCCAGGGCATCGGTGCGAAGGACTACCCGCTGATGCAGGGGGTGTTCCTGGTGATCACGCTGGCCGTGCTGGTGGCGAACCTGCTCGCGGACGTCGGCTACCTGCTGCTGGACCCGCGCACGCGGCGGGAGGGCTGACTCGCTCATGAACTTCAAGACTCGGCTGGGCCTGGGCATCCTGGCCTTCTTCACGCTGATCGCCGTGATCGGCTCGTGGATCGCGCCCTACGACCCGTCCGCGATGAGCGACGACCTGCTGTCGCCGCCGTCGGGCGCGCACTGGTTCGGCACGACCATGACCGGGCAGGACATCTTCTCCCAGGTGCTCGTCGGCACCAGGGGAGTGATGGTCGTCGGCCTCGTCTGCGGTGTGCTCGCGACCCTGTTGTCCATTGTGGTCGGGGTGACCGCCGGCTTCCTCGGTGGGGCCGCCGACGAGGCGTTGTCCGCGCTGTCGAACGTCTTCCTGGTGATCCCGGCGTTGCCGCTGATCATCATCGTGGCGTCGATGCTGCCGTCCGCCGACACCGTGCTGATC
This sequence comes from Lentzea sp. NPDC004782, assembly GCF_040609115.1. NCBI lineage: Bacteria > Bacillati > Actinomycetota > Actinomycetes > Pseudonocardiales > Pseudonocardiaceae > Lentzea > Lentzea sp. NPDC004782. Next base: position 26,039 of record NZ_JBEXJN010000048.1, on the reverse strand, counting down.
GCGGCCGTGATCTCGTTGACCGCGTGGGCGTGGGGTGCGCGGGTGCTGCGCGCGCAAACGCTGTCGTTGCGGCGCCGCGACTTCGTGGAGGCCGCGCGGGCGTCCGGTGAGCGCACCTGGCGGATCATCGTGTTCGAGGTGCTGCCGAACCTGACGGCCGTGATCGCGTCCGGTTTCGTCGGCACGGTGATCTTCGCGGTGATGCTGCAGATCACGTTGTCGTTCGTCGGCGTCGTGTCCCTGTCGACCTGGAACTGGGGAACCGTCCTGTTCTGGGCGCAGAGCAACCAGGCGCTCGGCCAGGGCGCGTGGTGGTGGTTCGTCCCGGCCGGCCTGTGCATCGCGCTGCTCGGCACGGCGCTGGCCCTGATCAACTTCGGGATCGACGAGTACGCGAATCCCCGCCTGCGGAAGGTGCGTGCATGAGCCCGGTGCTGGAGATCCGCTCGCTGTCGGTGGACTACGGCTCGCTGCGAGCCGTGCACGACGTGTCGTTGTCGTTGGGGGCCGGGGAGGTGCTGGGGCTCGCCGGGGAGAGCGGCAGCGGCAAGTCCACTCTGGCCTATGCCGCCACCCGGCTGCTGCAGCCGCCGGGCCGGGTGCCGTCCGGGGAGGTGCTGTTCAAGGGGCGGGACCTGCTGGCGTTGAGCGAACGGCAGCTGCGGGAGCTGCGGTGGACCGAGATCGCCATCGTGTTCCAGGGCGCGATGAACGCGCTGAACCCCGTGATCTCGGTCGGCGCGCAGATCGACGACGTGCTGCGCGCCCACCGGCCGGCGATGACCCGTGCCGAGCGGGTCGCTCGCGGGCGTGAGCTGCTGTCGTTGGTCGGCATCCCGGTGGACCGCCTGTCGTCGTACCCGCACCAGCTCTCCGGTGGGATGCGGCAGCGCGTGATGATCGCGATGGCACTGGCGCTGGAGCCGGAGATCGTGATCATGGACGAGCCCACCACCGCGCTGGACGTCGTGGTGCAGCGGCAGATCCTCGGGCAGATGATGAGGCTGCGCGAGACCCTGGGGTTCTCGGTCGTCTTCATCACCCACGACATCTCGCTGCTGGTCGAGTTCTCCGACCGCATCGCGATCATGTACGGCGGGCGGGTGGTGGAGGAGGCACCGGCGGCCGAGATCTACCGCGCGGCCAAGCACCCGTACAGCCAGGGGCTGCTCGGGTCGTTCCCGGCCTTGCGGGGGCCGCGCCGGGAGCTGCGGGGGATTCCCGGGTCGCCGCCGGACCTGCGGTCCATGCCGTCCGGGTGTCCGTTCCACCCGCGGTGTCCTTCCGCTCTGGAGGTCTGCGGCGAGCGGATGCCGTCGTTGGAGCCGGTGGACGGGCGCCGGGTCGCCTGCTGGTTGGAGGGTGTGCGCGAGGCGGTGCAGATCACGCCCGAAAGCACTGGCTAAGGTATGCCTCAGTTAAGTTAGGGTTGCTTTAGAGCTCAGGTGCCAGGGAGGACGCGCGATGGAACCGGTGTTCGACCTGGCCGGGATCGGCTTCGGGCCGTCCAACCTGGCGCTCGCCATCGCCGTGGAGGAGTCGGAAGGGCCTGTTCGGGCTCGGTTCTTCGAGCGGCAGGCCCGGTTCGGGTGGCATCGGGGGATGTTGCTCGAAGACGCGACCATGCAGGTGTCCTTCCTGAAGGACCTGGTCACCCTGCGCAACCCCACGAGCGGGTTCAGCTTCCTGTGTTACCTGGGGGAACGTGGGCGGTTGATCGACTTCGTCAACCACAAGAACCTGTTTCCGCTGCGCAGGGAGTTCCACGACTACTTCGAGTGGGCGGCGGAGCGGGTGGCGCACCTGGTGTCGTACGGGGCCGAGGTGGGCGGGGTCGAACTGGACGGGAACGGGTTCGCGTTCGTCGCCGGTGGGGAGACGGTCCGGGCGCGGAACCTGGTGCTGGCCACCGGGCTGGAGGCCAACCTGCCCGAGGGGGTGGAGGCGGGGGAGCGGATCTGGCACAACCGGGACCTGCTGCACCGGGTCGAGGCGTTGAGGGATCCCCGGCAGGTCGTGGTGGTGGGGGCCGGGCAGAGTGCGGCCGAGGTGGTGGCGTTCTTCCACGACCGGTTTCCCGAGGCTGTGGTGCACGGGGTCTTCGCGCGGTTCGGGTACAGCCCGGCCGACGACAGCTCGTTCGCGAACCGGATCTTCGACCCCGCGGCGGTGGACGAGTTCTACCGGGCGCCGGAAGAGGTCAAGCAGAGGTTGATGAGGTACCACGCCAACACGAACTGCGGCGTGGTGGACGGGGACCTCATCGAGGAGCTGTACCGGCGGGTGTACCGGGAGAAGGTGCTGCGGCGGCAGAGGTTGTCGCTGCACAACACATCGCGGTTGACGGATGTGAGCGCGGACGGCAGGTGCGTGATCGAGTCGCTGGCGGACGGGTCGCGGGTGCCGGTGGACGCGGACGTGATCGTGTACGCGACGGGGTATCGGCCCGCAGATCCGGTGAAGGTGCTCGGAGGGGTTGCTGAGCACTGTGAGCGGGACGAGCGCGGGCGGTTGAAGGTCACCCGTGACTATCGGGTGGTCACGAGCGACGTGGTTCGCGGTGGGATCTACCTGCAGGGCGGAACTGAGCACACGCACGGCATCACGTCGTCGTTGTTGTCGAACACGGCTGTGCGCGTCGGCGAGATTCTGGAGTCCGTGGTGCGCGGGCTTTCGGCGCCGGTGCGCGCGCTCGAAGAGATCAGGTAAGAGGAGACAGTGGTGACGAACCCGTTCGACGACCCGCAGGGGCGGTTCTTCGTGCTCGTCAACGAGGAGCAGCAGCACTCGTTGTGGCCCGCGTTCGCCGAGGTGCCCGCCGGGTGGACGAAGGTCTTCGGTGAGGAGAGCCGGGAGGCGTGCCTGGCGTACGTGGAGGAGAACTGGACGGATCTGCGTCCGGCTTCCATCCGCTGAGGTGAGATCCGGCTGCCGCGCCGATGCGGCACAGCCGGGGACCTGAAGACGACGATCACCGGCGGTGGCGACGGCCACCGCCGGTTTTTGCGTGCGCGCCGCTGCGAGCGTCGCGCCTGTGCTGCTATGGTTCATTACATGAGTAACGAACCAAGGAAGTAGTCGTGTTCGACGACCGGAGCCCCATCTACCGGCAGATCGCGGACCGGATCAAGGCGGACGTGCTCAGCGGGGTGTTGAAGGCGGACGAGCAGGTCATGTCGACCAACCAGTACGCGGCGTACTACCGGATCAACCCGGCCACCGCCGCCAAGGCGTTCCAGCAGCTCGTCGACGAGAAGGTGCTCTACAAGAAGAGGGGGATCGGGATGTTCGTGAGCGCGGAGGCTCGCGACATGTTGCGGGCACAGGGGAGGGAGACGTTCTTCGGCGAGGTCGTGGACCCGATGGTCGCGGAGGCGCGGGCCATCGGGATTCCGCTCGCCGACGTCATCCGCCGCATCGAGCAGCACCAGAACGGAGCCGTGTGATGCGCGTTGACGTGCAGGGGCTGACGGTGCGCTACGGCAGCGTCACCGCGGTCGACGACATGAGCTTCTCCTTGTCCGGCAAAAAGATCTACGGACTGTTGGGCCGCAACGGGTCGGGCAAGACGAGCCTGATGTCGGTGCTCGCCGGATATCGGAAGCCCGCCGGGTCCGTCGAGCTCGACGGCGCGCCGGTGTTCGAGAACGCCGCGGCGATGCGGCAGGTGTGCCTGGTGCGGCACACGCCCGACGCCGCGGACAAGGGGGACAAGGTCTCGTACGTCCTCGAATACGGCGCGGCGTGGCGGGAGACGTGGGACCACGGCTACGCGCTGGAACTGGCCGAGCTGTTCCGGATCCCGTTGAAGGCCAAGGCGGGGGAGCTGTCGCTGGGGCAGCGGTCGGCGCTGGGGGTGGTGATCGGGCTGGCCAGCCGGTCGCCGTTGACGATGTTCGACGAGTCGCACCTCGGCATGGACACGCCGACGCGGTACGCGTTCTACGACGCGTTGCTCAACGACTTCATGGCGCACCCGCGGACGATCATCGTCTCGACGCACCTGATCGAGGAACTGGCCTCGTTGCTGGAGGAGGTCGTGATCATCGACGCCGGGCGGCTCGTGTTGCAGGAGGAGGCCGACGTGCTGCGGTCGCGCGGCACCGAGGTGACCGGGAACGCCGCTGACGTCGACGAGTTCACCGCCGGGCTGACGGTGTTGAGCGAGAAGTCGTTGGGGCGCACCAAAGCCGCGATGGTGTACGGCACCCTGGACGACGCGCGCCTCATCCGGGCGCGGCAGCTCGGACTGGAGCTGGGGCCGATCGCGTTGCAGGACCTGTTCGTGCACCTCACCGCACCGGTCGGGGGTGCGCGGTGAAGATCTTCCGGCACCTCACGACGACGCTGGTCACGTTCTGCGCCATGGTCGCCGCGTCGGTCTTCGCGTTCGCGGTGGCCGTCACGTTCGTCGTCTCGGCCTTCAGCGACGTCGAGATCAGCGCGTGGAACGTCGTCACGTCGCAGATCGCGCGCTGGTTCCTGTTCTGGGTCGGCATCTACGTGATCCACAACGTGCTGCCGATCGCCGTCGCGCACGGGCGCACGCGGCGCGAGTTCCTCGTTGCGGCGTCCGGGTTCTCGGTGGTGCTCGCGCTCGCGATGGCGGTGCTGGCCTGGCTCGGGTTCCTGGCCGAAGGCGGGATCTACGCGCTGATGCACTGGCATGCGGACGAGCACGGCACACCGGTCGCGTACTTCCTGATGTTCCTGGTCTGGTGCGTGGTCGGGATGTTCTGCGCGGCCGCGTTCGACCGGTTCGGCGCGGCCGGCGTCTTCTCGGTTCCCGTCGGGCTGGCGTCCGTGATCATCACGACGGTGCGGATTCCCGGATCGGGGAACCTGCCGTTCATCCGCAACATCCCGTCCCTGCTCGGAGCGGGCTGGCACGTCGCGTCGGTGGCGGCGTTCCTCGTCGTGCTGGCCGGGACGTGGGCCGTCGTGCGGGACATGCCGGTTCGCGTGCGCACCAGCTGACGGCCAGCTCGGCCGTGCGGTGGGGCAGTCACGTGGATGAAGGGCTCCTTCCTCCACTCCAGGTGCAGGAAGGAACCCTTCATCCACCTCACCGGACGGCGAGTCGCGAACCCGAATTCCGGCTACCTGCTCAGGCTGTACCGGTGATCGAGACGCGGGCCGGCGGTGAGACGTCGAACGCCTCGCTGACCGCCTCGACCTCGATGCTCGCGGTGCCACCCGGCGTCAGCGCGATCGCGGGCACGAAGTACGCGTCACCGGTCGTGCCGCCGAGGAAGATCCGTTCGGCACCGGTCCACTGGTGAACCCGGTACTGCCGCACGGAACCGGGCGCCCGCTTCCAGGTGAGCCGCGCCGACACCGTCGCGGCGTCGGTGCGGCTCACCTGCTCGACCTGCACGGCCGACGGCGCCGCCGGGGGCGTCATGACCGGGTCGGCGACGGCGATGCGGCCGATCGACGCGGTGACCGCTGCCCCCGGCAGCACGCGCAGGCCGATCTCGGTGAGCGTCGCGCCGGCGTGCTCGCCGAGCGGGAACACGCTGCGCCGCCACGCCCCGCTGACCCCGCCGAGGTCCAGCACCTTCTCGATCGCGCCGATCCGCAGCACCGCCTGCAGCCGCGACGGACCGGCGCCGGTGCGGTGGACGATCTCGAACTGGCTCTCGCCGGTCAGCTTCACCGACGTGGCGAACAACCGGACGTCGTTGGCGGACACCGGAGTGCCGGTGATCTTCAGTGCGGTGCCGCCGTCGTACGGGTCGTCCCAGTCGAGCGACGGCACGACCTTCGTGCCGGTGCCCGTGACGCTCCACCGCCAGGTGGGCAGCACGTCCTGCAGCGACAGGTTGTTCCACGCCTGCGTCGAGCGCACGGTGCCGTTGACCGCGAACTTCTTCCCGTGTCCGGTGTTGAAGTTCGTCACGAACGGCAGCGAGGTGATCGGCGTCAGCTCGGTGATGTGGTGGGCGACGCCCTTCCACGCGGCGGTCGTCGTGGTGTTCGCCGGGTCACCGTTCGGGCCGACCCAGAACCTGTTGTCCCGCGCGTAGAAGTCGGCGGGGCTCGTGGCCGACTTGAACGTCCACTCCGGACGGTAGAAGCCGAGGGACGTGGTGTGCGGCCTGCCCTCGGGGAAGACCGACGCCCAGTCGACGCTCGTGTTGTAGCCGTTCGCCTCGACGTCCACACCGGACGCGAGGTCGTACGGGCTGCGGTTCATCTGCCTGGCGAGCGCCGCCGAGTTCGCCAGGCCCTGGGCGCTCCACCAGAAGTTGAGGAACATCTCGTCCGACTGCTCGAAGAACATCCGGTTCCGCGCGGTCAGCGCGTTCTGCCAGGAGACGCTGCCGGAGTCGGTCATCGCGTCGTACCAGATGATCCGCAGCCCGCTCCTGCGGAGGTAGCCGATGAAGTCGCGCATGTCCTGCGCCAGCTGGGTGTTGCCGCCGGCGGTCTCCTGGTTGAGGAACCAGCCGTCGAACCCGCAGTACCGCGCGGCCTGGATCATCTTGTCCGCCACCGGGAACCGGTCGCCCTCGCGCTTGACGAAGTCACGGACCCACTGGAGCTGACCGCCGTACGCGGTCGGCGGGAGGAACACGTTGCCGAGCACCCGCACCCCGTTGCGGTGCGCGGCGTCGGTGACGGTCGGGTTCGGCGCGAGGATCAGGCCCTCGGACGCGGAACCGCCCCAGAACACCAGTTCGTCGATGTACTGCCAGTAGTTCGTGGCGTAGTAGTTCATGTCGAGCGAGCCCTGGGACGGGTTGTTGCTCGTCGGCGCATACGCCACCAACGCCTGCACTCGCGCTTCCCCGGCGTGGGCGTGCGCGTTGGCCGGTCTGGCCGGGACGACACGTTTCGCCAGCGGCACCGTGCTGCGGTTGTACCTCGCGTCCCGGTCCGTCGCCGGGTCCCAGTGGAGGATCGTGGCCGGGTGCCAGTACGACGCGTACGGCTGGGCGACCGCGTCGGCGGCGGACGCGGGAGTCTCGGACAGCAGACCGGCCAACGCCGCCGTCGAGCTCAGAACGAGGAACTGTCTGCGAGTGGGCACGCGGTTCACCCTTGTGCGCCACCGGATTCGTCGCATACCGCCGCTTCGGTGACTGCACCGGACGACAATTGCGCGATCTGCTGCGCTGGGTGACCGAGTTCCGCGGCTCCGATCGAGTCGAATTCGAGGCCGGACAGTTCGATCCTGGCGTTACCTACTCGCGAGTAGTTAACATGTGACCGCCGTCGCATTTGGTTCCCTGCCAACCAATCGAGGTGTATTCGTCGTGCGCGTCAAAGCTGTGCTTGCGGCGCTCGTGCTGGCGCTGACCCCGGCCACCGCCAATGCGGCGGCCAACCCCTACGAAAGAGGCCCGGCTCCCACCGCCGCCTCGGTGGAGGCCGCCAGAGGCACCTTCGCCGTCACCCAGGTCACCGTTCCCGTGCAGACGGGCTTCGGTGGCGGCACCATCTACACCCCCACCAGTGACCTCACCTTCGGTGCGATCGCGGTCTCACCCGGATTCCTCGCACCCCAGTCGGCCATCGCCCACTTCGGCCCGCGGCTCGCGTCGTACGGGTTCGTGGTGATCACCATCGACACCCTGTCCGGCTGGGACGACCCGGACAGCCGGGGCCGTCAGCTCCTCGCGGCGCTCGACTACGTGGTGGCCCACAACACCCACGTCGACGCCTCGCGCCTCGCCGTGATGGGCCACTCCATGGGCGGCGGCGGCACCCTGCGCGCCGCCGCCACGCGTCCCGCCCTGCAGGCCGCCGTCCCGCTGGCTCCCTGGAGCGTCACCAAGAACTGGTCGGCGATCAAGGTGCCGACCATGGTGCTCGGCGGCCAGAACGACGCCGTCGCCCCGGAAGCCCAGCACGCGTTGCCGTTCTACGACTCGATGACGGCCGCACCCGAGAAGGCCTTCCTGGAGTTGCGCGGCGGCAACCACTCCGCCCCGGCCAGTGACAACGCGACCGTCCGCAAGTACACGCTGTCGTGGCTGAAGCGGTTCGTGGACGACGATCTGCGCTACGACCAGTTCCTCTGCCCGCCACCGGCACCGAACACCGCCATCTCCGACTACAAGGACACCTGTCCGCACGCCTGACCGAACGCGAAAGGCCGCTGACCGTCCGGCAGACGGTCAGCGGCCCCGCGTGATCATCACTCGTAGGCGATCGCGTCCAGCACGTTGAGCCGCGCGGCGCGGATCGCGGGCAGGATCGCCGCGATCACACCGACGAACGCGGCCACCACGAGGTACTGGACCATGGTGGCCCAGGGGAACCCGATCTCCGTGATGCCCTGGTCCTTCAACGCCTGCACGGTCGCGAGGCCCAGCGCCACGCCGACCCCGAGACCGAGCACCGCGCCGAACACCGAGATCACCACCGACTCCACGGTGATCATCCGCATCACCTGCGACCGCCGCATGCCGATGGCCCGCAGCAGACCCAGCTCACGGGTCCGTTCGATCACCGACAGCGCCAGGGTGTTGATGACGCCGAGGACCGCGATCAGGATCGCCAGCGCCAGCAGGATCTGGATCATCAACAGGACCGTGTCGAACTGCGAGGTCGTCTGCTTCACGAACGCGCTGCGGTCCTGCACGGAGATCTCCGGGTTGTCGGCGAACAGCGGCTCGACGCGCTTCTGCACGTCCGCCACGTTCGTCCCCGGCTTCACCTGCACGAACGCCTCGTTGATCTGGTCGGAGCGGAAGCTGCGCGCCGCCGACTCCGGCAGCACCACCGCGTTCTGCAGCACCTGCGACTTGGCCCAGACGAACCCGACCGTGAACGTGCGGGCGTCACCCTTGGCCAGCTGCAGCTTCACCGTGCTGCCGACCGACCAGCCCTTCTCCGCGGCGAGGTCCTCCGGCGCCGCGAGCTGGTCGTCCTTCAGCGCCGCGATGTCGCCCGACTTCGGGCTGAGCCCGAACATCGTCTTCATCGCCGGCACGTCGGTGACCGCGACGGCGAACAGCTGGCTGTCGCCCTGCAGCACGCCGTCCTGCGACCAGCCGAACGCCGAGCTCACGCCGTCGGTCTTCTCGACCTTCGTCAGCACGTCCCGCGCGAACATCGCCTGCTGGCCCTCCAGCTGGCCCTCGCCGGAGATGATCAGATCGGTCTGCAGCTGACCGGCGGCCAGCTTCTCGATCGACTTGGTCGCCGACGTCAGCACCACGCTCACGCCGGTGATCAGCGAGATGCCGACCATCAGCGCGGCCGCGGTGATCGCGGTGCGGCGCGGGTTGCGCGCGGAGTTGCGCCGGCCCAGCAGGCCCGGCATCGACCACGACAGCAGGCGGCCGATCAGCGACACCATCGGCCTGGACAGCAGCGGGGTCAGCAGCGCCACGCCGACGAACGCCACCAGGATGCCGCCGAAGATCAACGTCAGCGACGCCTTGCTGAAGCCGAAGCCCAGCGCCGTGCCGCCCAGTGCGACGACCAGCGCGCCGATGATCGTGACCTTGGTCAACGGCCGGTCCGGCGTCGCCGCCTCCCGCATCGCCGCGACCGGCGCGATCCGCGAGGCCCGCAGCGCCGGCATGACCGCCGCGACCACGGTCACGATGATGCCGACCGCGAACGAGGAGATCACCGCGGACATCGGCACACCGAGGCCCGCGAGGTGCAGGTTGCCGCCGCCGATCCGGCTGAAGATGCCCGCCAGCAGCGCACCGACGCCGACACCCGCGCCGAGACCGACGATCGACGCGATCAGGCCGATCACGATCGCCTCCAGCACCACCGAGCCGATGACCTGGCCGCGGGAGGCGCCCATCGACCGCAGCAGTGCCAGCTCCCGCGTGCGCTGCGCGACGATGATGGAGAACGTGTTGAGGATGATGAAGATGCCGACGAACAACGCGATGCCGGCGAAGCCGAGCAGCACGTAGTTGAAGAACTTCAGGCCGTCGTTGATCCGGTCGGCCTGCTCCTTCGCCAGCGCGGCACCGGTCTTCACGTCGTAGCCGGAGCCCATCTTCGCCGCCACGGCGTCCCGCAGGGTGTCGGCGGACGTGCCGTTCGCCGCTTTGACCCGGATCTCGGTGAAGACGTCCTTCTTGCCCAGCAGCAACTGTTGCGCGACAGGTTCGGTGAACCCGACGGAGAGCTCGCCGCCCATCGAGTCACGGCCACCGGGGTAGCCGTAGATGCCGACGACCTTGAAGGTCTTCTTGGGCTGCAACGTGAGCAGGCCGATCTCGTCGCCGACCTCGAAGCCACCGGTCGAGGCGAGGTACGCGCCGAGCACCACCTCGTCGTCGGCGTTCGGCGCCCGGCCGTCGCGCAGCTCCTCCTGCCCGAGCCCGGTCCAGGCGAAGCCGAACCGCGGCGCGCCGGAGGTCGTGATCACCTTGCCGTTCTTGCCGATCGGGCGGGCCGAGCCCTGCACCAGACCGTGGGCCTCCGCCACACCGGGGGCAGCCTTCGCCTCGGCGACGGCCTGAGGCGTCAGCAGTTCCGGTTGCTTGCCCTTCTCCTTCTTCGGCGCCACCGAGACGTCCACTTTGGCGTAGACCGTGGAGAACATGTCGGTGAAGGACCGCTGCAGCGTGTCGGTCAGCACGAACGAACCGGACACGAACATCACGCCCAGCACGACCGCGAGCGCGGACAGCACCAGCCGGAGCTTGCGCGACAGCAAGCTCTTGATCGTCGCCTTAAACATTCTGCACCGCGACCGAGTCGAGGTGCTTCATCGTGTCCAGAACCTCTTCCGCGGACGGCGACAGCAGCTCGCGGACGATGTGGCCGTCCTTGAGGAAGATGACGCGGTCCGCGTACGAAGCGGCGTTCGGGTCGTGCGTGACCATCACGATCGTCTGCCCGAACTCACGGGCGGACCGCTGCAGGAACCCCAGCACCTCGGCACCGGACTGCGAGTCCAGGTTGCCGGTCGGCTCGTCCGCGAACACGACGTCCGGACGCGACACCAGCGCACGTGCACAAGCGACACGCTGCTGCTGACCGCCCGACAGCTGCGTCGGCCGGTGGGTCAGCCTGTCCCTCAGACCCACCGTGTCGACGACGACGTCGAACCACGCGCGATCGACCTTCTTGCCGCCGATCGCGAGCGGCAGCGTGATGTTCTCCTCCGCGGTCAGCGTCGGCAGCAGGTTGAACTGCTGGAAGATGAAGCCGACCTTGTCCCGCCGCAGCTCGGTGAGACCGCGGTCCTTCAACCCGGTGACCAAGGTGTCACCGATCCACACCTCGCCGCGGGTCACGTCGTCGAGGCCCGCGAGGCAGTGCATCAACGTAGACTTGCCCGACCCCGACGGCCCCATGATGGCCGTGAACCGGGACCTCTCCAGCTCGACGCTCACCCCCGCGAGCGCGGTCACGGCGGCATCGCCGGACCCGTATTCCTTCCACACGTCGACGGCTCTGGCCGCGACACCTTCGGACGCGCTCACCTTCAGTCCCCTCCTGTGGGTTTTCGTGCGCACCATCTTCGGCGACACGAACGCACCGAAGGGTCAGGTTCTCCCCTGAGAGAACCCTGATTCCAGTGTGCCCCTACCCCCGAGTGGACACGCTGAGAAACCTCTCAGCTCCAGTGCGTGCGCGTCTGCACGTGGTTGCGGGGGAACGATATTTCACCGGCGGGACAAGCGTCTTCCGCCTTCGGGTGACTAGGCCGTCAACTTCCGTCGCATTGGGACGGACGGTTGCATTCGCCAGGAAACCAATTCCACGCGGAGGCCTTCGGCCAACGCGTTCTCGGCGAGCCAGTGGTCCACGTCACCGCGGTAGGCGCTCGCCGGCCGCGGCCAGCGGTCGAGCCAGTCGAGGAACGCCGCGTTGCACGTGATCGGACCACCCGGCGGGCGCACGCCGAGCACGAGCACGGGATCCTCTCCGATGGCGAAAGAAGCGGCGGTGTCGTGCACACCCCCGAAGAGGACCCGGTCCGCACCCAACTCACGGGCTTTGTCCGCCACCCCGAAGAACGCCGACCCGCGCCCGTATGCGCGCACCACGAGCTGATGCGCGCCGAAGTCGGTGTCGAGGAACTCATCGGCGTACGTGCCGTCGTCGGCCAGCACCAGCACGTTCGTGCCGTCGGGGAGTTCCCCGACCTGACCCGGATGCGTGATGCCGATGACGGTGATGCCCACACGGAAATCCTCGCGGATCTGTGTTAACCCTTGGCACCGTTGGTGTTAAACAAGTTTCGGCAGCACTTCGGCACCGAACAGGCGAATCGTTTCGACGACCGACTCGTGCGGCATGCCACCGATGTCGACCATCACCAGGTGCGTGTCGATGGACAGCAGCTCCGCCAACGCGTTCAGCCGGTCCGCCACCTCCTCCGGCGTGCCGCACACCGCCGCGCCGTCCATGATGGCGTTCACATCGATGTCGCCGTCACCGCGCCACGGGTCCGCGAACCGCGCGTACTCGGCCAGGTGCGGCCGCCACCGCTCGCGCGCATTGTCGTGCGCCACGAACACATGGCTCGGCACGCCGACGCGGCCGCCGGGGAACCGTTCGCGGTACCGGTGCACCACGTCCGCGTAGATCGCGGGATCCCGCAGCGTCGACGGCAGCATCAACGGCATCTTCAGCTCCGCGCCCAGATCCGCCGACACCGCCGAGCCGGACCCGATCCACACCGTCGGTCGCGGCGCCTGCACCGGCCGTGGCGTCGTGGTCACGTGGCTCAGCGGCCCGCGGAACCGGCCGTCCCAGCTCACCCCCGGTTCCTCCAGGAGCTTGAGCAGCAGCCGCAGGTGCTCCTCGAACCGCTCCCGCAGCTCGCCCGGCTGCACCCCGAACGCCGCGTCGGTCTGCTGGTCGACCCCGCGCGCCACGATCAGCTCGGCCCGCCCGTCCGACAGCACGTCCAACGTGGCCAGTGCCTCGGCGACCAGCACCGGGTCGCGGTGGGCCAGCAGCGTCACGCCGGTGGAGAGCTTCAGAGTGGACGTTCGCGCCGCCACGGCCGCCAGGAGCAGCTCGGGGGCGGACACGATGTAGCGCGTGAAGTGGTGCTCGCCGATCGCGACGCCCGCGAACCCGGCCTCCTCGGCCACCACCGCCTGCTCGACCATCGCCCGCAGCCGGTCGGACTGCGACACCTCCTCGCCCGTGCACGGGTTGGGCAGGTGGTCGCCCAGGATCAGCAGGTAGACGTCCATGCGGATCATTTTCCACTGAGCGGGCAAGATGGGCGCATGGTCATCGACAACAGCGCCGAAAACCGGTACGAGGTCCACGTCGACGGCGCGCTCGCCGGGTTCCTGGAGTACCGGGTGGTCGGTGACGTCATCGCCCTGGTGCACACCGAGGTCGGCGAGGCCTACGCCGGCCGGGGTCTCGGCGCGCAGCTCGCCAAGTTCGCGCTCGACGACGCCATTGCCCGTAGCATCAAGGTTTCGCCACTTTGCCCGTTCGTGGCGAAGTACATCGACAAGCACCCCGAATACCGTGTTACCGTCCGGTAGTAGTTGCGTACGCGAACAATGTTGGCGCTGACAATGAGGTGAGCGGGCGTGTGGAGTGAACCGGGCGCGTTCGAGGTGGCACCAGGCGTGCACCGCATTCCGCTGCCCCTGCCGAACGACGGCCTGCGCGCGGTCAACGTGTACGCGATCGAGGACGGCGACGGGCTCGTGCTCGTCGACTCCGGCTGGGCGCTCGACGAGGCCCGCGACCAGCTGGAAGCCGCGCTCGGCACGTTGGACAAGGGCTTCGAGGACATTCGCCGGTTCCTCGTCACGCACGTGCACCGCGACCACTTCACGATGGCCGTGTCGTTGCGCCGCCTGTTCGGCGCGAAGATCGGCCTCGGTCTCGGCGAGCAGCCGTCGTTGCGGCACATCCTGCACGGTGAGGGTGACCAGCACGTCGACGACCTGCGCAAATGGGGTGCGGGCGAGCTGGCGGAGACGTGGATCAGGATCATGCACCACGTCAACGTCGACGACGCCCGGCGCGGCTACGAGGAGCCGGACGAGTGGCTCGTCCGCAGCACCCTCGACCTCGAACACCGCAAGCTCGAAGTGATCCCCACGCCCGGTCACACCCGCGGCCACGTCGTGTTCGTCGACCCCACCGCCAAGGTGCTCTTCTCCGGCGACCACGTGCTGCCGCACATCACGCCGTCGATCGGCTTCGAGCCGTTGCGCCCCGAGCTCCCGCTCGGCGACTACCTGACGTCGCTCCGGCTGACCCGTGAGCTGCCGGACCTGAAGCTGCTGCCCGCGCACGGCCCGGTGACCGACAGCTCGCACGCCCGCGTCGACGAGCTGCTGCACCACCACGAGCAGCGCCTGGAGGAGATCCTCAAGGCGGTCAGCGGCAGCGCGTTCGAGACCGCCCGCAAGATCGGCTGGACGCGCCGGCAGCGCCGGTTCGACGACCTCGACATGTTCAACCAGGTCCTGGCCGTCGGTGAGACGGCCGCGCATCTCGACGTTCTGGTCGAACGTGGTGAATTGACCAGAACGGTGAACGCCGGCGTGCTCGAATATCAGGTGTGACACCGCTCGAGCTGGCCGCCTGGACGTGGAAGATGCCCAGGAGAGGCCGGGGTTTCTGGTTCTCGCTGGCGATCGACGTGCTGTGGCCGGTCGTCGTGCTGTTCGTGCGTCTGCGCGTGCGCGGCAGGCAGCACGTGCCGGGCGACGGCGGCGTGATCCTCGCGTTCAACCACCTGTCCAACGCGGACACCGTCGCGGCCGTGGTGTTCGCGCTGATGTCGAACCGGGTGCCGCGCGTGCTCGCGAAGGCGTCGTTGTGGCGCACGCCGGTCATCGGCTGGGTCATGCGGTCCGGCGGGCACATCCCGGTGGAACGCGGCACGGTCAAGGCCGCCGAGGCCCTGAAGCCCGCGGTGGAGGCGCTGCGGGCGGGGGAGTGCGTGATGGTGTTCCCCGAGGGCACCTTCACCAGCGACCCCGACCACTGGCCCATGAAGGGCAAGTCGGGGGTCGCGCGGATGGCGCTGGAGAGCCGCGTGCCGGTCGTCCCGGTCGCCGAGTGGGGCACCCAGGACCTGCTGCCGAAGGGCACGATCCTGCCGAGGTTGTTGCCCCGCAAGAGGGTCGAGGTGGTCGCGGGCGCACCGGTCGACCTGTCCGACCTGTACGACCTGGAACTGACCGCCGAGGTGCTCGACGAGGCCACCACGCGGGTCATGGACGCCATTACGACCATGTTGGTGGGTATACGTTCCGGGCGAACGGGTAGCCAAAAAGCATGACTTTCCCGAATGAAGGCGTGAGGCCCGGAGGGGATGGGCTGTGGGCGCCCGTGATCCCCGAACCACGTGAGGACCAGCAGTGGGTCGTGCAGGCCGACGACGACCCGTTGATCGTGCGAAGCCTGGACTGAGCACGTGTTCGTCACCCGCCCCGCAGGCCTGCTGCCGTGGATGAAGGGCGCCTTCATCCACCTGAGGTCGATGAAGGCGCCCTTCATCGACGACGGGAGGTTTTCGGGCAGGACCTACGATCATGTCTAGGCAGACTAGACGCGTCTAGCTACTCTAGACGGCATGACTCTGGATGAGGAACTGCTCGCGTCAGCGCGCAAGGCCGGCACGCTCGCGGCCGCCGCGCAGGACCAAGCCGACATCGCCAAGGCCGTCTACCACCACAGCGTGCTGCGTCTGCACCGAGCCGGCGGCTCGATGCGCGAGATCGCGGAAGCGCTGAAGATGAGCCACCAGCGCGTGCACCAGATCGTGGAACAGTCCAAGCGCACCGAGAAGTGCTGGTTCTGCGGGCGGATGGGCGACGAGGTCGGCAAGATGATGGCCGGTCCGACCGCGCTCATCTGCGACATCTGCATCGCCGCTGCTCAGGTCGCCGAGGTCGGCGACTGCTCGTTCTGCAGCGAGACCAAGCCGGTCCACCGGGGCGCCGAGGCGGAGATCTGTCAGTCGTGCCTCGACTTCAGCGCCGGCGTGATCAGCGGGGCAGCTTCACCACGGTGACGAAGAAGTCGTCGATCTGACGGACGACCTCGATGAACCTCTCGAAGTCCACGGGCTTCGTGACGTAGGCGTTGGCGTGCAGGCTGTAGCTGCGCAGGATGTCCTCTTCGGCGTCCGAAGTGGTCAGCACGACGACCGGGATCGACCGCAGTTCGGCGTCCGCCTTCACCTCGGCCAGCACCTCGCGCCCGTCCTTGCGGGGCAGGTTGAGGTCCAGCAGGATCAGGCCCGGCCGCGGCGCGTCGGCGTACTCGCCCTCGCGCCGCAGGAAGGCAAGCGCTTCCACGCCGTCCTTCACCACGTGCAGGGTGTTGCGGATCTTGTGGTGCTCGAACGCTTCCTGCGTCATCAGCGCGTCGCCGGGGTCGTCCTCCACCAGCAGGACGTCGATCACGGTCAGCGGTGTCTCATTCATGCGCTACCTCGGCCAACTCTTCCTCTGCCGGCTGTTCTTCGGCCGGCTGTTCTTCGGCGACGGGCAGGGTGAACTCGAACGTCGTCCCGGCGTCACCATCGGTCTTCAGCCAGATGGTCCCGCCGTGGTACTCGACGATCTTCCGGCACATCGCCAGGCCGATGCCCGTGCCCGGATAGGCGTCCTTCGGGTGCAGGCGCTGGAAGATGATGAAGATCCGGTCAGCGTACTCCGGCTCGATCCCGATGCCGTTGTCGTGCACGGAGAACTTCCACATGTCCCCGTCGCGCTCGGCCTCGATGTTGATCACGGGGTCGGCAGAGCCGCGGAACTTCAACGCGTTGCTGATCAGGTTCTGGAACACCGCGCTGAGCAGCGACGCCTCACCGCGCACGCAAGGCAGGTTCTCCGCCACGATCCGGGCGTTGGTCTCCTCGATGCGTTCGGAGAAGCTGTCGACGAGGTGCCGCACGACGTCGCCGATGTCCACCACCGTGCGTTCACGGGTGATGCGGCCGACGCGGGAGAACGCCAGCAGGTCGTTGATCAGCCCCTGCATCCGCTTGGCGCCGTCCACGGCGAACTCGATGTACTGGTCCGCGCGTTCGTCGAGCTTGCCGCCGTAGCGCCGTTGCAGCAGCTGGCAGAACGACGCCACCTTGCGCAGCGGTTCCTGCAGGTCGTGCGACGCGACGTAGGCGAACTGCTCCAGCTCGGAGTTGGACCGCTGCAGCTCCGACTTCGCCGCGTCGAGCGTCGCCAGCTCCTGCACGATCCGGCGGCGCATCGCGTCGACGTCCTCGCCGAGCATGACCGTCTCCAGCGGACCGTGCGCGTCGATCTCGTGCTCGAAGTCGCCCGACGCCACCTGCCTGACCTGCTCGGCGAGCTCGCTGAGCGGTGCGATCAGCAGGCGGTGCAGCAGCAGCGACAGCCCGCCGATCACCGCGACCAGCAGCACGCCCATGCCGATCACCAGCCACAGCACGACGGTCGCCGCGTGGTTCACGTCGTCGCGGGCGCCCGCACCGAGGCGGCCGATGTCGGCCTGCACCCCGTCGAGCTCGGCGCGGACCTGGTCGAAGAGCGCCTTGCCGCGATCGTTGTCCTGCGAGGTGGTGCTGACCGGACCGGACCGGCGGACCCCGGCGATCGTGGGTTCCGCGTACTGGGCGCGCCACTCGCGCGCGAGGTCCTCGATCCGCTGCACCCGGCCGTTGACGTCGCCGACGAGGTCGCGCACGTCCTTCGCGGACCGCGCCTCCTCGGTCTGCCCGTCCAGGTACGGCTTGAGGAACTCCATCTCGCCGGTCAGCACGTATCCGCGCAGGCCGGTCTCCTGGTCGAGCAGCGCGCGGCTCAGGTCCTTCGCCCGGCGTTCCGCGGGCGCGATCCGGTCGATGGAGTGCTCCCGCGCGTCGGCGAGCGAGTCGAGCGCGACCACCGTGGACGCGATCGCCACCGCGGTCATGGCCAGCAGGATCGTGACGATGACGATCAGCAGCCGGCTCGCCGGCAACCGTTCCGGCAGCTTCACCTGGGGTCCTTCAGCAGCAGCACGGCCATGTCGTCGTCGAGCGCCCCTCCGTTGAGCTCCGTCACCTCCGCGATCAGGGGGTCCAGCCAGTCCGGGCCCTGCCGCAGGTGTCCGCGCAGGATCTCGCACAGGCGCTCGACGCCGAGCCGATCGGTGTCACCGGGTACCCGGCCCTCGATCAGTCCATCCGTGAAGCAGGCGAGCTGCCAGCCGGGCGGCAGGGGCACGTCCACGCCGGTCCAGGCGTAGTCGGGCAGCACGCCCAGCGGCACGCCCACCTTCGACTGCGGCAGATCGACGATCTTCTGCCCGGCCACGAGCAACGGCTCGGGGTGCCCGGCCAGGAAGTAGCGGGCCGAACGCCGGTCCGGCGCCACGGCGACCACGCAGGCGGTGGTGAAGATGCCCTCGCCGTGCCGTTCCGCGACGAGCACCTGGTCCAGGGTCCGCAGCACCTTCTCCGGCGGTTCGCCCGCGAGCACCAGGGCCCGCCAGGCGATCCGCAGGCAGACGCCGAGTGCCGCCTCGTCCGGGCCATGACCGCAGACGTCGCCGATGATCGCGTGCACCGAGCCGTCGGGCAGGCCGACCGCGTCGTAGAAGTCGCCGCCGAGCAGCATGCGCTGGCCGCCGGGCTGGTAGCGGACCTCCAGGTCGAGGTCGGATCCCTTGAGCAGCGGGGGAGGCAGCAGGCCGCGTTCGAGGCGGGACCGTTCGGCCGCCAGCAGCTTGGCCTCGCGCAGCTGGAACTGGGCGTCGTCGGCGCGGCGGCGTTCGACCGCGTACCGGACGCCGCGCAGCAGCAGTTCGCCGTCGACCTGGCCCTTGATGAGGTAGTCCTCGGCACCGGCCGAGACCGCCTCGATGCCCTCGCGTTCGTCGTTGAGCCCGGTCAGCACCAGGATCGCGGGCGCGTCCGGCTTGCTCAGCAGCCGGTGCAGGGCGTCGAGGCCCTGCGCGTCCGGCAGACCGAGGTCGAGCAGCACGCACTCGGCGTCGCCGAGCATGCGTTCGGCCTCGGCGAGCGTGTGGGCGCGCGACAGGATGAACGGCGCACTCGCCTCTTCGAGCAGTGCCTCGACGAGCAGGGCGTCGCCATCGTCGTCCTCGACCAGGAGGACGCGCACGGTCTTGGTTCGCATCAGGTCGGACTTTAACGTTATTCAGGTGCGGCGCTCGCGTCCGACCTACCAGGATTGCGGGCGTGTTGATCCGTCTCGCCCAACCAGCCGAACTGCCGTACCTCCAGGAGATCGAAAACGCCTCCTGCGAGGTGTTCCGCGACATCGGCATGCCGGAGATCGCCGACGACGACCCGATCTCGCTGGAGGCGCTGGCAGAGCACGAGGTCTGGGTCGCCGTGGGGGAGCAGGGCGTGCCCGTGGCGTTCATCGCGACCGGTGACGTGGACGGCGCGACGCACATCCACCAGGTCAGCGTGCACCCGTCGCACGCGCGGCAGGGCATCGGCGCGGCGCTGATCGAGCACGTGCGGCGGGCCGGCCGCACCGTGACGCTCACGACGTTCCGGGACGTGCCGTGGAACGCGCCGTACTACGAGCGACTGGGTTTCCGCCCGGTCACCGGGACCTCGCCCGGTCTGGCCGAAATCATGAGCGAGGAGGCCTCAAGGGGCCTCGATCCCGCGACTCGGCTCGCGATGGTCCTTCTCCCAGCGCAGGAACGAGCCTGACGCGATCGAGAGGCTGCTGAGCAGCCAGACCAGCACGCCCGCGTCGTCGGTCACGCCGATCACCGGCAGGAAGTCCGGCAGGACGTCGATCGGCGAGATCAGGTAGACGAGCGCGACCGCCCACAGCAGCACCTGGCTGCGTGGCAGCTCCGGGTACCTCCCGCTGCGCCAGGCCTTCCACAGCCGCGGCAGGGCCTTCGCGCGCTGGATCGGGTTGCCGACCGGCCCGGGAACGCCCTGGGCGCGTTTGCGACGGTTGCGCAGCACGCCCAGGACGACGAACAGCAGGCCGAGCGGGATCATCACCCAGCCGACGACGGTCGGGCTCAGCCCGCCGAGGCTCGCGGTGCGGAAGAGCAGGATCAGCAGACCTGACAGGGAGATGACCGATCCGAAGACGACCATGAGTGCCGCGGCCTCCAGCCTTTGCCTCGTATTTCGCCGGTCAGACGGGTGCATCGCGGTGCCGGCGCCGCGAGGGTGGTACCAAGCACCTCGCCAGGCGGCGAGTCGCGAACACGACTTCCGGCTACCTGCTCAGCTCGGCTCCTGGAAGAGCATCGTCGGGACGGCTTTGGGCGGCTGCTTCTCCGCTCGTTCCGGCTGCTTGAGCTCGATGACGGGCTCGGGCTCGGGTTCCCGCGGGGCGACCTCCTCAACCACCGGCTTGCGCGCCGCCTTCACGGGCGCGGGCGTGGTCTGGTCCAGAGCGGCACGCGCCTTGGAGATCCAGACCTTCTGCATGGCCTCGTCCTTGCTGCCCGCCGCCGTCGCGGCGAGTCCGGAGAGGACACCGCGGATGCGCGGAACCAGAGCTGGATGACGCCGAATCGCCTGCCACACAGCGTGATCACCCGGTAGCCGGGCGGACACGAGCTGCTTGACCTGAGCGCGCAGCTCCTCTGTGGACAGATCGAGCCAACGCTCGACCGCTGACGGGCCAATCGCCACGTGCACAGCCTCCCCGAAAACGACAACCGCCCCCACAGGATCTCACGGATCCAGCGGGGGCAGTGGTCTGGTGTCGGGAAGCGTCAGGAAGCGACGACTTCGAGCAGGGTCTTGCCGTTCTCGTCCACGATCCGGAACGTCGCGATCTCGTGCCAGCGCATGGCCACGTTCGCCTGGAGCCGGATCGTCTTCTTGTCCCCGGCCACCGGTTCGGGGGCGTACCAGGACGTGACCTGGGCGACGCGGCCCGCGCGCCCGACGGCGACGAGTGATCCCCTGCTGGGGCCGGACATGCCGCTGACCTCGATGTCCATCGAGGTTCCCCAGGGCTCGTCCGAAGCGGTGATCTTGGTGAAGACCCCGCTGTTCGGGTCCTGCTGCTGCACCCGCATCGAGGAGTCGGTGGAGTTGTTCGCCACCGGCGTCTGCGACGTCGTGGGGTGCTGGGGCGCGGCCGAGTTCGAACCGTTGTCGCTGCCGCGCACCACGAGCGACGTGACGACGGCCGTCACCGCCACGATGCCGGCGGCGGCGGCCGCGACACCCTGGGCGACGAACCACCTTCTGCGCTTCCTGCGTGCCGCGACCGCGTCGAGCATGACCCGCACCGACTTGCCGTCCGGGCGTTCCGGAGCTGTTCCGCGCAGCATTCCGCCCGCGTCGGCCTCGTCGATCAGGTCCGGCACCACCGCGAAGTCGCGCAGGTCAAGGGCACACCTGCGACATTCCGTCAGGTGGTTCTCGAACGCCTCCACCTCATCGGCATCGAGGATGCCGAGCACGTAGGCGGCGACGTCGAGGTGATCTGGTGCCGTTGTCACCGCGTCTCTCCCCGATCGTGCAACGCACGCCGCAACGCTCGCAGCGCGTAGTACACCCGCGACTTGACCGTTCCCGGTGGCACACCCAGTGCCGCCGCGGCCTCACCGACGGTGCGATCCCGCAGGTATGTCTCGAGAATAGCCTCCCTGTGTTCCTCTGAGAGACCGTTCATCGCCTCGGCGACGACGATCGCTGCGAGGGTGCGATCCTCCTCGCCGCCCGAAGGCGACTCGTCCGAAGGGGTCAGTTCGAACTCCTGCGGACGGACGCTTCTCTTCCGTCTGTCGTCAATGACCAACCGCCTTGCCACCGTGAACAACCACGACCGCAAGAGCACGGGGTCACGCTCGAGTTTCTCGGCGTTGCGCCACGCCCTGACCAGGGTTTCCTGCACGATGTCCTCGGCCCATTGTCGATCATGGCCCGTCAACCTCATGCAGTGTCCCAGCAGGGCGCTGCCGAATTCCTCGTACAGCCGGCGGATCAACTCTTCCTCGAGAGACCCCGGTCTTGGTGATTGTTCGTCTAACTCGCGTTGACGTCTATGCCGCGCCACGGGGGACATCCTTGCCCCATGAAGCGTCTCAAGTCGAGAGGCAAATATTCCTCACGAACTCCGTGAACCGTTGCCGGATCGTGTCCGTACTCCTCGGTACCCAAGCCGAGAAAGGACCTGCCGATGCGA
Source organism: Lentzea sp. NPDC004782 (assembly GCF_040609115.1). NCBI lineage: Bacteria > Bacillati > Actinomycetota > Actinomycetes > Pseudonocardiales > Pseudonocardiaceae > Lentzea > Lentzea sp. NPDC004782. The sequence continues at coordinate 3,993 of NZ_JBEXJN010000048.1, read as the reverse complement.
CGTGGTCGAGCCATCACCGCCCTGGCGGCACTGGCTGTCAGCCTCACCGCGTGCGGCAGCGACCAGACCCCTCCTGGAGGCTCCGGAGCAGGCGGTTTGTCGGCGAAGAACGCCGACACCAGCGCCTCGATGATGTTGTTCATCTCCAACCGGGACGACATGGGGTGGTTCGTCACCGACGGCGACGGGCTCCCGCTCTACCGCTTCGACAAGGACACCCCGAAGCCGTCGAAGTCCAACTGCGAAGGCGAGTGCGCCAAGACCTGGAAGCCGGTCCCCGCGGACAAGCCGGTGATGGCGACCGGGGTCGACCCGATCTCCATGGGCACCGTGACCAGGGCCGACGGCACCAAGCAGCTCACCATCGCGGGCTACCCGCAGTACACCTTCGCCGAGGACAAGGTCGCCGGTGACCTGAAAGGCCAGGGAAAGGGCGGCACGTGGTGGGTCACCGCCCCCAACGGCGCCAAGATCACCGGCGGCAAAACCCAGAACAACACGCAGAACAAGAGCAGCAGCACGCCGAGCACGTCCCCCAGCCCGACCGGCGACCAGGCGCCGCCGCCTGCGCCGACCTCGGGTGCGCCCGGCTACTGAGCCCACTGCTCGACCACGAAACCCCTACCGACTTCCACTGAACAACGAGGACATCAAGACGATGACCAGAGCCCTCGCCACCGTCTTGGCGATGTTGTTCCTCTTCTTCGCCACTCCATTCGCTGCTCAGGCGCAGCCCGCGGACACCGGCGGAGTGCAGGACACCCCGACGGGTCCGTTGACCGCGAACGACCGTGAACTGCTGAACAAGGTGCGCCAGGCGGGCCTGTGGGAAATGCCGATGGGCGAGCTCACGGCCACGAAGGCGTCGAACGCGCGGGTCAAGCAGATCGGCAAGATGATCATGCTCGACCACATGATGCTGGACAACCTGACCAAGAAGACGGCTGCCCAGTTCAACCTCACCACGCCCGACGTGCCGAACCCCTCGCAGCAGTCGTGGATGGACGAGCTGAACGGTCTCGAGGGAGACGCGTTCGACCAGGCGTTCGTCGCGAGGCTGCGGGCCGCGCACGGCCAGGTCTTCAACTTCATCGCGAAGGTCCGCACGCAGACCCGCAACGACACCATCCGCGGGTTCGCGCAGGCCGGTATCGACGTGGTGATGAAGCACATGACGTTGCTGGAGAGCACGGGTCTCGCAGGCGATCCCGCCTTCGCCGAGCCCCAGCCCGCCGGCGGCATCATCAAGGCGAACCTCGCCTCCGGCGACGGTCCGAACATGTGGGTGATCATCTCGGTCACCGCCGCGGGAGCCGTTCTCACGGTGCTCCTGCTCCGAGTACTCCGCCCGCGACGACCGGTGCGGTGATTCGGCAAGACCCCGTTCTGTAACGGGAAACGGAGGTGGTGTCCCAAGGTCAGAGGCACTCCAACGCGGACCTGTTCCCACCCGCCCGGCCCTGATGTGTCCACTCCTGCACGGCAGGACCGGGCGGGTTCCCCGCGAGAAGTTCTTTTCCGGAGGAAGAGTTGTTGTCCAGCCAGATTCCGCTCCTGGTGGCCCAGGCTTCCGAGTTCGACTCGGGCGTCAAGAAGATGGCTCAGCTGTCTGCCAGGCTGGCTTACGTCATGATGTGCGCCACCTTGTCCTGGGGCGTGCTCATCGCGACCGGGTGGGCCGAGAAGCTCACCGGCCGTGAGGGACTGAAGAACGGGCACATGGTGCTCGCCTCGCTGACGATCGCGTTCGGTTCCATCCACGCGTTCGCCTTCACGTTGATCCAGAACGGCACGTTCAGCTTCATCAAGCTGGTGCTGCCGTTCGTGGACGGCGGCCTCTTCCGGCACGCGCTCGGCATCGTCGGACTCGAGGTCATGGCCGCGATCGCCATCCTGGCGTCGATGCGGCACAAAGTCTTCTACCGCAAGTGGCTGAGGTTCCATCAAACGGCGTACATCGTCGTGGCCGCCACTGTGGTCCACTCCTGGTTCGGCGCCATCGCGAACGGCAACCTGTCCGTTCTCTGGCTCGCCGGCCTCACCATCCTCGTCCCGACCGCGACCGTGTCGCTGGCCCGTTTCCTGCCGCCCGAGGTGCTGATGCGCATCGGCATGCTCGACGCCGAGCGCGGCAAGGAACCCGGTGTCGGCGAGGGCGACGCGATGGACGTGAGCGTCAACAACGAGAAATGCCACCGCTACGGCACGTGCCAGGCGGAGGCGCCGGATGTTTTCCAGTTGATCGAAGACAACCGCCTGACCTACAACCGCCGCCCGCCGGAGGAGCACTTCGCCCAGGCCCGAGCGGCACAGCGCGCGTGCCCGATGCGCGCGATCGAGATCAGGGAGCGAGTGAAGTGAGCGAACGGATCGTGGTCGTCGGCGGCGGGCTCGGAGGAGTCCGTTCCGCGGAACGGCTGCGGGAGATGGGTTTCGACGGGCAGATCACGATCCTGTCCGCCGAGCGGCACCTCCCGTACCACCGCCCGTGCCTGTCGAAGCAGATCATCACCGGTGAATGGCACCCGGACGACTCGCTGCTGAACTTCTCCGGCGACCTCGACGCCGAGTGGCGGCTGAACTCGCCCGCACTGCACCTCGACCCGAAGAAGCAGTCGGTCTGGGTGCCGGGAGGCGAGGAGATCAAGTACGACGGCATGATCATCGCTACCGGCGTCGACGCCAGGGCGATGGGCGGGGCGCCGCGCCACGACCCGCGGGTCCACGTGCTGCGGACGCTCGACGACGCGGTCGCGATCCGCAAGAACATCCGTCAGTCGCAGGGTCTCGTCGCCGTCATCGGCGGCGGGTTCATCGGTTGCGAGCTCGCGTGTTCGGTTCGTCACATGGGCCGTGACGTGGCTCTGATCGTGCGCTCGCCGGCGTTGCTGGGAGGCATCGTCGGTGACGAGATCGGCAAGAAGATCACCGAGGCGCACATCCACCACGGCGTGCGGCTCGCCACCGGTGTCGGCATCAAGCACTGGGTGCGCCAGCCCGGCGGCATCGGCATCCACCTCTCCGACGGCCAGGTCTTCTTCGCCTCGTGCGTCGTGCTCGCCGTCGGTGCCTCGCCGGCCGTCGACTGGCTGCGCGGCTCGGGCCTGGACATCAGCGATGGCGTGTTGTGCGACGCCACGAACCACGTGGTCGGCGCCGAGAACCTCGTCGCGTGCGGTGACGTGGCCCGTTGGCCGAACATGCGCTTCAACGGCGCCACGCGCCGGGTCGAGCACTGGCTCAACGCCGTCGAGGGCGGCCGTGCCGCCGCCGAGAACCTGCTGGTCGGCCGCAACCACGCCAAGCCCTACACGCCGGTCCCGCGGTTCTGGACCGAGCAGTACGGCATGCGGGTCCAAGGCGCCGGACTGCCGGTCCTGGGCACCGACACCACCGACGTCAACGGCCTCACCGGCTTCATCGCCAACGGCAAGCTGGTCGGCATCGTCGGCCTCGAACAGCCGGGCCGGATCATCACCGAGACCCCGGAGCTCTTCCGCCAGAACACCGTGGACACGAACGTCTCCGTGTGGACGCAGCCCGCGGAGGAAACCAGGGTGGCCGCCGCGCCGCAGGTCGCCCCGACCACCCAGATCCAGGTACCCGAACCAGTCGCCGCCCACGCATCATCCGTTCCCCCGTCCGTCTCGTCGTCGATGTCCCCGCCTTTGCAGCGGCGGCGGCATTCACGATCGAGGCCGGAGATGGTGCGAGTGGGCGGAGGACGCGCGAGGCCTTAACCCGGTCAGGAGGTATCGGCTTGCCGGCACAGGGCAAGCGGGAACGGCGAACTCCGACGTCGCTCGCGTTGGCCAGGTGGCGGACCTATGACGCCACGCGCGCGATGCGCTCGTTCCCGCGCCGGCAGGCTGACCTTCCTTCTCGTGCGTCATCAACGGTGTGGCGGCTCGGCGGGCTCCCGAGTCGCCACACCGGCCTGTTCGAAGGTTGTCGATGAAGGGCGCCTTCATCCACGTGGAGTGGATGAAGGAG
>NZ_JBEXJN010000047.1:68186-74074 GCF_040609115.1 Lentzea sp. NPDC004782 | reverse complement strand
CTCGGTCACCACCTCGACCTCCGGCGCCACGGCACGGGCGGCGGCGACCGCCTCCGCCAGCCACACCCGCGCCTGCTCCTCGATCGCCTGACGGATCTCGTTGCCCGTCACGATGACCTCCGGATACCCCCGCACCGGCAGGGCATACGCGTGCACCAGCCGCAACGACCTGTGGTGACGGGCGCAGTCCTCAGCAGCCCACCGCACCGCCGCCAACGCCGACGACGAACCGTCGACACCGACCACAACCGGGGCATCAGGTCCCTTCATCACTTTCCCTCCGTCAGCACACGCACGCGCAACACCCCGGGCACGGAACCCGCGAGCGAGGTGAGCACGCGTTCGGTCTCGGCGTCGGCGTCCCCGGCACCGACCACGGCCTCGCCGTCGGTGACCACGACCGTCCACTTGCGACCTCCGCCGTAGAGGTCGAGCACCCGTTGTGCCTCCGCCGCGACGGTCGTGTCGGTGCGGGCGAGGGCGCGCACGAGGTCGCGCCGGGTGACGATGCCGACGACCGCGGAGCCGTCGACGATCGGCAGGCACCGGATGCGGTCGTCCACGAGCACACGGGCGATCACGCTCCCCCGCGCGTCCGCGTCCATCGCCACGGCAGGGCTGGTCATCACCTCGCCGACGGTCTTGCCGCCGTTCTCGTCGAGGTAGCCGTTGCGCAGCAGGTCGGCCTCGGTGACGATGCCGATCAACCTCTTGTCGTCGTCCACGACCGGCAACGCGGTGAACCCGTGCGACACGAGCAACGCCGCGGCGCCGCGCACCGGCACCTCCGGTCGCACCGTGATGGCCGGACTGGTCATGATGTCGCGAGCACGCATGGCGTCTCTCCTTTCCGCCTCCCGACACTAGGAACGGCGTGCGCCGGTGGACGCGGCCCTTGGTCCCGCGCCGTCCGGGTCCTTGGTGCCCACCAGCGCGTGCTTCGACGATCAGGGCGAAGGGGCCACCCGGCGCGGGCCGTTCGACTCTGCGAGCGGACACCGGCGGCGCTCCACCCTGGAGTCCCAGAGGTCGGCGAGTGAGGAGCACACCGTGCACTGGTACTACGACACCCCGATGGGCTGGGGCGGTTTTCTGATGATGGCGCTGTTCATGCTGCTGTTCTTCGGCGGCCTGATCGCGGTCGGGGTGGCCCTGCTGCGCCGAGGCGGTGGCCGCGACGACGGCTCCGCGCTGCGCATCCTGGAGGAACGGCTGGCCGGCGGCGAGATCGACACCGACGAGTTCGAGCGCGTCCGCAAGACCCTGCGCTCACGCTGACGGACGGAGGTGACGGCATGACCGAACTGCCCCCGGCGCTGGGACTGACGCCGGACCAGGTCGAAGCGGTGCTGAAGGCGGCGTCGCTGGCACCGTCCGTCCTCAACACCCAGCCGTGGCGGTTCCGGGTGCTGCCCGACCGCCTGGAGCTGCACCCGGACCTCGACCGCGCGCTGCCGGCCACCGACCCGGACAACCGCGAGCTGCGCCTGTCGTGCGGTGCCGCGTTGTTCAACCTCCGCCTGGCCCTGCAGGGGTTCGGCGTGCGGCCGCTGGTCGACGTGCTGCCCGGCCACGCGGCGCCGGATGCGCTGGCGGTGGTCCGCCGCGGCGGTGACTTCGCCCAGGACGACGAGATGCGCGCGTTGCTCAGGGCCGTGCCCGCGCGCCGGACCAACCGCCGCCCGTTCTTCGAGTCCGGTGTGGACGCACGGCAGCGCCACGCCCTGGTGCGCGCCGCCGACCTGGAGCGGTCGCGACTGCACGTCGTCGCCACGCGCGAGGAAGCGGCCCGCCTGAAGGACTTCGTGCGGCGCGCCCACCGCATCCAGCAGGACGATCCGGCCGTGCTGGCCGAGCTGACGGCCTTCACCGGGCACCGGCCCGGCGCGGGCGACGGCGTGCCGCCCGCCTCCGCCGGTTTCCGGCCGGAGGCGCAGGACGAGTGGACGTTCCGCGACTTCCGCCCCGGCGGGAACCACGACCGCCCGCCGGGCAAGGACTACGAGCCCGACCCGATGGTCGCGGTCTTGTGCTCGTTCCACGACAACCCGTTCGCCCAGCTCCAGGCCGGGCAGGCGATGCAACGGGTGCTGCTCACCGCGACCACGCTCGGGCTGTCCGCGTCGTTCCTGTCCCAGCCCGTCGAGGTCCGTTCCGTGCGCGAGGAGCTGCGCCGCGCGCTGGGGAGCACGCTGGTGCCGCAGACCGTGCTGCGCATCGGGTTCAGCACCCCGGTCCCCGCCACCCCGCGGCGACCGGTCGGCGAACTGCTGATGGAACCCACGGACGCGACCGGCTGAACCGGTCACATCACGACCTGGGCAGCACGTGCTCGAGGTGGTGCGGCTCGCCGGGCTGCCGGAGTCGAACGCGTCCTCGTGCCGGATCCACCCGGTCCTTCGGCGGCCACCCGTGGTCACGGCGGCGCGAGGCCCGGCAGAACCAGGACTTTCGTCCCGCACAGGTGGCCACCCTCCGCTCTGGGGACGGCTTGCCCGACAGGCCACGGTGGAGGCATGGAACCTGTCGTGGTGATCTCAGACGGCTCTCCCCGCAGCGAGCAGGCCGCGCGGTGGGCCGCAGCCCACGCCCAGCTCGTGGACACCGGCGTCGAGACGCACCGGCTCGGGGAGCACTTCCGGGCCCAGCTCGTGGTCGTCGGCCACCAGGACCGGACCGGCAACCACGCCCTGTCGGTCGTGTGTGGAGCGGGCTGCGACACGGTCGTGGTCCGCGGCGCACACGACGCGCGGCACGGGCTGCACGGCCGTGTCACCGCGCTCGTCAGCGGAGGCGCGCACGACCACCACGTGCTCGCTCGCGCCGTCGACTTCGCGCGGACCCGTGACGCCGCACTGCGCGTCCTGCACGCCGCACCACTGTCCGTGCTGCGCGCCGACCTCGACGAGGACCACAGCTGGGTGCTGGAGCGGTCGGACGAGCTCCTCGCCGGGTATCCGCACACCGCCGTGCTCGTCCGCCGACAGCCGTACGATGCCATCAGCCGTTGCGTGGACACCGATCTGCTCGTCGTCGGCCCCGGCGAAAGCCACCCGTGCGGCTCGGTGACGCGGGCCGCGCTCCACCACGCCCCCTGCCCCGTGCTCGTGGTGCACCGACCCGTCCAGGAGGAACACCGTGGCGTCCCTTCCATCCCCGCTCCTCGCCGACCAGTTCGCACCGCGGTGTGACTTCAGCCGGGTCGACCACGTCGTGGTGGAGGCCGATCCGGTCTCGACCTACAAGGCGGTGCACGACCTCGACCTGACCGAACTGCACGGCTTCCTCGTCACCGCCGCGGTGCGCCTGCGCGAGCTGCCCGAACGCCTGCGCCGGCGGCAAGCTCCGCGGCAGCGCACCCGGCTGACGCTCCACGACCTCGACGCGGGCACCGACTGGGTGCTGCTCGGCGAGAACCCCGGCCACGAGATCGTCTTCGGCGCGATCGGCAAGGCCTGGCAGCCCGTCGTGAAGTGGGTGCCGATCGAGGCGCGCAGCTTCCCCGACTTCACCGAACCCGGCTACGCCAAGGTGGTCTGCTCGATCTCGGTGCTCCCCTACGGCCAGCGCCGCACGCTCGTCAACGCCGAGATGCGCGTCGTGCTCACCGATCCGCGCGCGTGGCTGAGCTTCCGCCGGTACTGGCGAGTCAGCACGCCGTTCGTCGGGGTGATCAGCCGCGCGATCCTGCGCACCGTCAAGCACTCCGCGGAAACGGGTCGCTGACCGCGCCGTCACGATGTCCGGGGCCGCTCGCCGAACGGGTCGCAAGGCTGCCACGCCACGGGAAGCAGCACCTCCACGCCGTCGCGTGCCGCGAGCGCCGACAGCCGGCGCATCGTCACGTCCAGGTCGTCGGCGAAGCGGGGCAACGGACGCAGCGGCCGGTCCAGGGAGACGAAGAAGTCGTCCCAGTGCACCGGCACGACCCGACGGGCGCCGGTGGCGCGCACGACCTCGTCCCAGTACTCCTCGACGTACCGGGACGGCTGCTTGCCCAGCGTGCCGACACCGAGGTACACGACGTCCGCTCGCAGGCCGTGCAGCGCGCCGCGCCGGAACCCGGCGCTCGCGTGCACCAGCACCGTCCCGCCGCGGTGCCTGACGAAGACCGCGTAGACGGTGCCGGTGCGCCACTCCCGGCTCCGGCGGGGTGGCACGAGCGCGGCGTCCACCGTGCCGGGGTACCGGTCGCCGGGGCTGTGCTCGGACTCGACGAACGCCAGCTCGAACCCGCCGTACGTGAGCACATCGCCCTCGCCTGCGACGCGCAAGCTCGGCTCGGGCACGCCGAGGCCGCGGCCGATGTTGGCGGTGGACTCCGACCCGACCAGGTCCGCCCCGGTCAGCGAAGCCCACACCGGGGCGTCCAGTGCGTGGTCGTAGTGCGAGTGCACGCACACCACCGCGGCGATCGGCGGGGTGCCGAGCCGCTCGACCGCCCGGCGCACCACGTCCGGGTCGGGAGCGATCCGGCCGAACGCGACCCGCGCCAGACCGGGCCGGGTGACGAAGCCGTCGGTGAGCACCGCCGTGTCCCCGTCGCTGAGCAACACCGAGCTCGTGCCCAGGAACCACGCCGTGACGTCGCCGCTTCCGGCCGCCTGCACCGGGTGGCCCGCGAGATCCGGGCGGCTCAACCAGAACTTCACCGGCGCATCATGCCGGACGTCCCGGGCAAAGAGCCCGCGCAGGACCGGGACCCACGGCACTGGCCCGGCGTGCACCGCAGTCCGACGCTGGAGACATGGACACCGACAGCTACATCGCCTTCCTCGTCATCAGCACGCTGCTGGTGGTGATTGACGCTGTGATCATCACCATCAGCGGCCGCAAGTACCTCGGCGACGACGCGCACCCCGGCATCAGCATCGCCGCGAGCTGGCTCACCTCCACCCTGTTCACGCTCATCGTGCTCGGCCTCGTCGCCCTCATCTCCACCGTGGACCTGCCCGTCGACGGCTCGCTGCAGAAGACCGTGACCAAACTCGGCCTGGTGCTGCTCCTGCTCGCCATGGCCCACGCGATCACCATGGCCGTCCTCACCCGCTACCGGGGCCAGGAACGCCAGGAACACCTCGCCGAGGAACTCGCCGAACAAAACCGCGGACACGCGAAGAAACCCGAAGTGTCACGCTCGATCGAACGCGACGAACCGTACTCGACGGTGTAGCTGGCTCGTGATGCCCCGACTGCTCAGATCAGCAGCGGCGGACGAGAGCGCGGTGCGGCTCACCCTCGGCCCGGGATCTGCTGATCCGGGGCCGACGGGGGTGAGGTCAGTCGTCCTGGACGTCGATCTGGATCTTGCGCTCCTCCGGCGGCGCGGCGATCGGCACGCGGACCTCGAGGATGCCCTTCCGGTACTCGGCGGCGATCTTCGTGGTGTCCGCACCCGAGGGCAGCGACACGGTCCGGGAGAACGAGCCGTAGCGGAACTCGGAACGGTGCTGCTCCTTCTTCGTCTCCTCCCGCTGGGCGGTGATCGTGAGGGTGCCGTCCGTCGCGCTGACGTCGATGTCCTTCGCGGCGTCCAGGCCGGGCAGCTCCGCGCGGACGACGTAGGCGCCTTCCTCGACGAAGTCCTCGATGTGCATCGGGTGCCGGGTCCCGAACGGCCACGTGGCGTCGAACATCTCCCACAGGTCGGGCAGCAGCGAGCTTGCCTGACGGCGAGCCGGCGAGGTCATGTCGTCTCCTTTCCTGTTGCCCTGCAACGCTTCCAGCCCTCCACCGGGCTCGTCGTGCGGACAGGGGCCGAAGCGCCTTGCCGGAGGTCGTGTCCGCACCCCGCCTACCGGGCAGTTACGTGGATGAAGGGCGCCTTCATCCACGGCCCGTCGAGGGACGAGACCATCAAGCACAGGACCAGAACGCCGGGTGGGAAG
>NZ_JBEXJN010000047.1:0-68176 GCF_040609115.1 Lentzea sp. NPDC004782 | reverse complement strand
TCCGGGTGTGTTCGGTGTTTTACGGGGCCATACATCGCTTTCAGGTGGAGGAAGGCGCCCTTCATCCACCTCACCGGACGGCGAGTTGCGAAGACGACTTCTGGCTACCTGCTCAGACGACGTCCCGCCGGCGCAACCCCACGAACCCGGTGATCAGGCCCGCCGCGGCGAGGGCGAGCAACCACACCAGCGGAGTCGCGGTGACGGCCGATCCCGGCACCTTCGGCAGGTGCGCCCACGGCGAGAGGTCCATCAGCCACTGGTCGAAGCCGAACATCGGGCCGAGTTCGCCGAGCAGCAGGAACACCGCGAGCGCGGACCAGCCGACCACGACCAGCCGCGGTGCGAGGCCGTACGCGGCGACCGCGATCCCGACGAGCACCCACGCGGCGGGAATCTGCACGAGCGCACCGGCGAGCACCTTGCCCACGACGGACAGGTCGCCCGCCTGTGCGGCGTGCACCGCTCCGGCCGCCAGACCGGCGCTGACGAGCAGGACGGCCGTGCCCACCAGCGCGATGACGACGTGGCTCGCCGCCCAGCGCCCTCTCGTGACAGGTGTGGCGAGCAACGACTCGGCGCGCAGCTCGGTTTCCTCGCTGTGCAGCCGCATCGCCGTCTGGAGGCCGTACACCGAGGCGATCACCCCCAGGAAGCCGAACATCGCGGCGAACACGGCGTCGGTCAACGCGTTGTCGCCGCCGAGCTTCCTGAACAGCTCGGCGGCCTGCGGGCTGCTGATCATGTCGCCGATGCTGCCCGCGACACTCCCGACGAGGACGCCGTAGACCACGAACCCGAGAACCCATCCCAGCAGCGAACCGCGTTGCAGCCGCCACGCGAGCCCGAAGACACCGCGCAGCCTCCCCGTCGCCGGACCCGGTCGATCCGGCAGCAGACCCGCGTTCAGGTCACGCCGGACGGCCAGGAGGTGCGCGACGACCGCGGCCACCACCGCGAACCCGAGGGTGATCAGCAGCACCCACCACCGGTTGCCGGCGTAGGGACGGAACTGCTGGCCCCACCCGAGCGGGGACAGCCACGACAGCCAACGCGGCCCGGCCACGTCCGCCGTGTCACCCACTGCTCTGAGCACGAACACGACGCCGAGCACCGCCACCGCGAGACCGATCGCACCACGGGCCGACGTGGCCACCTGCGCGGTGATCCCGGCGATCGCCGCGAAGGCGAGCCCGACACCGATCCACGCCAGCCCGAAGACGAACGAGCCGTCCACCGGCAGGCCCGCGCCGACCAGGCCGAGTGAGGTGACCAGCCCCAGCAGGACGTTCGCCCCGGCGGCGACGGTGAGCGCGGCCGCGAGCGGTGCGTGCCTGCCCACCACTCCGGCGCCGATCAGCTCGCGTCGTCCCGACTCCTCGTCCGAGCGCGTGTGCCGCACGACGATGATGATCGAGAAGACCGCCAGGATCATCGCTCCGGTCGCCAGCGCCTTCAGCATGGCCAGCGCGCCGATCGACGTCGGGTCGTAGATCCGCCCGTACACGGCGACGAGTGCGGGTGTGCCGTTCATGCCGTCCGCCGCGGCGACAACGGATTCGGTGCTGGGGAACATGTCCCTCGTCGCGGCCGCGGAACCGACCGCCAGCAGCACGAACATGCTCAGCCACGCCGGGAGCAGCACGCGGTCCCGGCGGAGCGCGAGCCGGATCAGCTGCAGCGTGCCGTTCACGCCGTCACCTCGTAGTGCCGCAGGAACAGCTCCTCCAGAGTGGGCGGCTGGCAGACGAGATTGCGCACACCGAGCGCGCTCAACGCCCGCAGAACGTCGGCGAGCTGGTCGGTGTCGGCCTGGCAGCGCAGACGCGTGCCCTCGGCGTGGAACTCGTGCACGCCGGGCAGCACGGCCAGCCCGTTCGGCGGTTGCGAGAGGTCGGCGGTGATCGAGGTGCGGGTGAGGTGCCGCAGTTCCTGCAGGGAACCGGTCTCGACGGTCCTGCCCTGCCGGATGATGCTCACGCGGTCGCAGACCTTCTCGACCTCGGCGAGGATGTGGCTGCTGAGCAGCACGGTCCGGCCTTCCTGCCGCTCCTGCTCGACGCAGTCCTCGAACACGGCCTGCATCAACGGGTCGAGGCCCGCGGTCGGTTCGTCGAGGATGAGCAGCTCGGCCCGCGACGCCAGTGCGGCGACCAGCGCCACCTTCTGCCGGTTGCCCGACGAGTAGGCCCGTCCCTTCTTGGTGGGGTCGAGCTCGAACCGGTCGAGCAGCTCGGTGCGGCGGCGCGTGTCCAGCCCTCCGCGCAACCTGCCGAGCAGGTCGATCACCTCGCCACCGGTGAGGTTCGGCCAGAGCGTCACGTCCCCCGGCACGTACGCCAGGCGCCGGTGCAACGTCGCGGTGTCCCGCCAGGGGTCGCCGCCGAGCAACGTGACGCTGCCCGCGTCGGCGCGCAGCAGCCCGAGCAGGATGCGCAGCGTCGTGGTCTTGCCCGCGCCGTTGGGCCCGAGGAACCCGTGCACCTCGCCGGCGCGGACGGTCAGGTCGAGACCGTCGAGTGCGGTCGTCCGGCCGAACGCCTTGCGCAGGCCGGACACGGAGATCACTGCTGTCATGCCTCGACGGTAGGGAGCCTGCCGCTCGCGTCCGAGTGCCTTCGGGCACCACCGAGGACCAGGCCTGGTCCCTGCCGTCCGGGGACTTGAGGCCCTGCCACGCCACGGCGGATCGGTCCGACGCTGGTAGGAGGACACGAACCTCCAGGAGCGGTGATGAGGATCGATGAGCTGATCGCAGCGGAGAAGGGCCGGCCGCGATGAAGACGAAGCTGTGGTTGCTTCTCGTTGCCGTGGCGCTGGTCGTCACGGCGTGTGCCGCCGGGCCCAACGTGGTGTCCCACGTGGACGGTCAACAGCTCGCCGGGTTCTGGAAGGGCTTGTGGCACGGCCTGATCTACCCCGTCACGTTCATCATCTCGCTGTTCACCGACCGGGTGAGCATCTACGAGGTGCACAACAACGGGAACTGGTACGACTTCGGCTTCGTCGCCGGGATCGGGCTGCTGCACATGATCTTCGGCGGGCATCGGCGCCTCACGAAGCGGCGCCGTGAGCCTTCGACGGCGTCGTGAGCGGTGCAGGAGCAGGCCAGCAACCTGTCCCCGCACTCTCCCGGTCACGGCCTCCGCATCGGAAACGGACCGCAGACCAGGCCATAAGTCCCTGGCACGAACGGGACTTGTGCCCGAAAGTGGGTCTCGCGTCGGCGCGCAGGACGCAGATGTCACAGTCGAACACCCGCGCGCCGGCGCCCTCGAATCCTCAGTGGACGGTCCCTTCCGCGCGCAGGCCAGGGACGAAAGCCCCTGCGCCACGTGCTCCCCGCACAGGCACGCTGAGTGGCACATCCCACCCGAGGAGCCACTCATGAACTCCCCGTCCCGCATCGTCGTCGGTGTCGACGGATCACCGGCCGCGAGAGCAGCGCTCGCCTGGGCCGTCCAGGAGGCCAAACGCACCAACGCGTCCGTGCTGGCGTTGTCCGTGTGTCAGCTCAGCCGGTCGACCGGTGCCGTTGGCAGTCCGTTCACCGGCAAGCACCGCCAGGAACTCGCCGCCGCCGTGGAGGAGCTCGGCACGGCGGTCGACGGCGTGCGCATCGACCAGGAGGTGCCGTACGGGCAGCCAGGCCCGACGCTCGTGGCGCGCTCGGCCGATGCGGATCTGCTGGTCGTCGGCGACCACGGGTACCACAAGGCGGGTGTGCTGGTGCTGAGCTCCATCACGACCTACTGCCTCAGAAACGCCCGCTGCCCCGTGGTCGCCGTGCCGTTGGAGGGAGCGCGCCATGACGGTCCTCTCATGCTCCGGCCTGAGAAAGCGGTTTGACGACGTTCTGGCCGTGGACGACGTGTCGTTCACGATCGCGGAGGGCGAGACCTACGGCCTGCTCGGTCCCAACGGCGCGGGCAAGACGACCACGATCTCGATGATCACCGGCGTGCTCGAACGCGACGCCGGTGAGGTGGTCGTCGACGGCATCGCGATGTCGACGCACGCCATCGCCGCCAAGCGCCTGGTCGGGTACGTGCCGCAGGAACTCGCGCTCTACCCGGACCTCACCGGCCGGGAGAACCTGCGGTTCTTCGCGAACCTCTACGGCGCCGCCCGCGAACGGGTCGACCACGTCCTCGACGTCGTCGGGCTGGCGGAACGCGCCGACGACCTCGGCCGCGAGTACTCCGGCGGGATGAAGCGGCGGCTCAACGTCGCGATCGGGCTGCTGCACGAACCGCGGCTGCTCGTGCTCGACGAACCCACCGCGGGCGTGGATCCGCAGAGCCGCAACCAGATCCTCGAGAACGTCCGCGCCCTCGCCGCGCAGGGCATGGCGATCCTCTACACGACGCACTACATGGAAGAGGCCGAACGGCTGTGCGACCGGGTCGGCGTGATCGACTCCGGTCGGCTGATCGCCGAAGGCACGCGGCGGGAACTGGTCGAACGACTCGGCGAGCGCGACCGGATCTCGCTGCAGCTGGACGGAGATCTCACGCACGCCACCGCCGTGCTCGGCGCCATCGCGAACGTGCGAGGGGTGGCGCCGCACGGACACGGCCTCGAACTCGTGGTCGACGACGCTCGGGAATGTCTTCCCGCGGTGCTGTCGGCGATCTCCACCAACGGCGTCGTGGTGCGGTCGGTCGAGGTGACCGAGCCGAACCTCGAAACCGTGTTCCTGCACCTCACCGGCAAAGCGCTGAGGGAGTGAGCTGTGCGCCACGCATTGCTGATCGCGGCACGCGACCTGCGCGAGCGGGCCCGTGACCGCACCGCGTACGTGCTCGCGATCGTCCTCCCCCTCGGGCTCGCCGGCGTCTTCACGCTGATCCTGGGCAACATCAGCGGCGACAGTCAGCTCTTCACCTACGCCGTCGCGGACGCCGACCGAGGTGTGGTCGCCCGTGCGTTCACCGACGACGTGCTGCGGAAGGCGGCGGCCTCCGGTGCGATCGAGCTGCGCACCGTCTCCTCCGAGCGGGAGGCCAGAGCCCTGGTGGACGACGGCACGGCCACCGCGGCGTTCCTGCTGCCCGCCGGGCTCACCGAGGACGTCCAGGCGGGGCGCGCCGCGCGGATCGAGGTCGTCGGCGACGTCGACGCACCCACCGGCACCGACATCGCGCGATCGCTCGCCCAGGCCTACACCGACCGGCTCGCCGCGGTCCGCACCGCCGTCGCCGCGACCGTCCACTCAGGAGTGTCGACGCCGCCCGCGGAGCTCGCCGCGGCTGCGGCCACCGCCCTGCCGCGGGCCGTGGTCGCCGAGGACACCACCGGCCGCCGGCAGCTCGACGCGAAGACCCAGTACGCGGCGGGCATGGCGGTGTTCTTCCTGTTCTTCGCGGTGCAGCCGGGAGTGACCGGACTGCTCGACGAACGCCGCAACGGCACCCTCGCCCGGCTGCTGGCCGCGCCGGTGCCCCGCTCGTCGATCCTCGCGGGAAAGCTGCTGACCAGTGTGGCCGTCGGGGTGGTGAGCATGACGGTCCTCGTCGTGGCCAGCTCGCTGCTGATGGGCGCGCACTGGGGGCATCCCGTCGGAGTCGCGGCGCTGGTCCTGTCCGGTGTGCTGGCCGCCACCGGCGCGATGGCGGTCGTCGCGGCCATCGCGAAGACGTCCGAACAGGCGGGTGGCTGGCAGGCCATCGTCGCGATCGTGCTCGGCGCGCTCGGTGGCGCGTTCTTCCCGGTCTCGCAGGCGGGAGGGCTGCTGGAGAAGCTCAGCCTGCTGGCGCCGCACCGGTGGTTCCTGCGCGGGCTCGCCGACCTCGCGGGCGGTGGCGTCACCGCGGTGCTGCCGTCGGTGGCGGCCATGACCCTGTTCGCCGCGGTGACGGGTGCGGTCGCGCTGCTGCTGTTCCGGAAGGTGGTGCGACCGTGAAGGTCCTCTCGATCGGCTGGATGAACGTGCACCGCGCGCTGCGCGACCGCACCGGCCTGTTCTTCCTCGTCGCGCTGCCGCTGATGCTGGTGTTCATCATCGGCGCCGCGTTCGGTGGCGCGACGACACCCGTGGTCGGGGTGGTGGGTGACGCCGGCGCGCTGAGCACCGACCCCGCGGTGCGGGTGCGGGCCTTCCCGGACGAGCCCGCTTTGCGCACGGCGGTGGAACACGGCGAGATCAGCGCCGGACTCGTGCGGACAACGGGCGACGCTCCTCGGCTCCTCGTCCGCGCCGACCGCACGGGTCAGCAGTTGCGGATGCTCGTGACCACCTCGCTGACCCGCGAGGCCAACCGGCTCGCGGCGGGCGAGTTCGTCGCCGCGCGAACCGGACTGGACCGCACCACCGCGCTGTCCCTTGTGGACTCCACCCGCGTCGCACCGGTCGAGGTGCGCGTGAGCACCGCCGGTCAGGCGCTGTTCCCGGAGGGCTACTCCGGGTTCGACCTCGGCGCGGCGAACCAGCTGATCGTGTTCACCTTCCTCAACGCGCTCACCACGGCGGCGTTCCTCGTCGAGACCCGCCGGCTCGGCGTCACCCGCCGCATGCTCGCCACCCCGACGTCCGCACGGGTGGTCGTGGCCGGTGAGGCACTGGGCCGGGTCGCGATCGCGTTGCTGCAGGGCCTCATCGTGCTCGTCGGATCGGCTTTGCTGTTCGGCGTGCGCTGGGGTGACCCGCTCGCCGCCGCTGCGTTGTTGTGCGCCTTCGCGCTCGTCTCGGGCGGCGCCGGGCTGCTGCTCGGGGCGATCTGCCGCACGCAGCAGCAGACGACGGGCGCCGGCATCCTGCTCGGGCTGAGCCTCGCCGCGTTCGGCGGATGCATGGTGCCGCTCGAGTTCTTCAGCCCCGTGCTGCGGAAGCTGGCGTTCGCGACCCCGCACGGCTGGGCGAACGACGGTTTCAGCGCACTGACCAGACGTGGTGGCGATCTGCTCACCATCGCGCCGAACCTGGCCGTGCTGCTCGGGTTCGCCGCCGTTCTCTTCAGCCTCGGTGCGTGGACGCTGCGTCGTGCCGTGACGCGGTGAGCAGTTCGGCGAACGCCTCGTGCACCGCCTCGGCCAGCACGTCCACGTCGGAGGTGCTGGCGCGGTCGGCGGTGATGCCGATCGCCACCCGATCGGTGTAGGACAGCACCGCGATGCCGGTCCGGATGCGGATGGCGATCGGGACGTACGGCAGGATCTCGACGATCCGGCGGCCCAGCACCCGCAACGGCTTGCGAGGGCCCGGGACGTTCGTGGTGACGGTCACGATGCTGCGCTGCGGCATCATGGCGCCGAGCCGCACGCTCCACGCCAGCGGTGCGAACGGCTCGTGCCGCGCCAGCTGGGCCAGTGCGTGCCCGGACTCGGCCTGATGCCCCCGCTTGGCGTCGGTGAAGCGCTGGTGCACCAGGGAAAGCGCCTCCACCGCGGATTCCGCGTCGACCGGCAGGAACGCGAGCCGCAGGCTGACCTGGTTGTCCAGCCGCCGGTCACCGCGGACCGACACCGGCACCATGGTCCGGATGCTGTGCGCGGACGGCCTTTCGCCGCGCTGCAGCAGAAGCGCGCGATACGCCTGGCTGACCGCGGCCAGCACGACGTCGTTCACCGTCACCCCGAAGGTGCGGGCGACCTCCTTCACCTCGGGCAGCGAGGCTCGCACCACCCGGTAGAGACGAGGTGAGCCGATCTGCCCGAAGAGCGAAGACGGGCGCACCGGCAACAGCGACAGCGCGAGCGACAGCACCCCACCTGCCAGTGCCAGCGGTGCGCGAACCACGTTGGCCAGCAACGAAAACAGACTCGTGGAGGAACCATCTCCAGCAGGCTCGGGCGCGGGCCCATCGCCGTACATCACGTCGTACAGCATCGTGCCGCTCACACCGTCCGCCATGCAGTGGTGCACCTTCGCCAGGACGGCCCAGCGCCCGTCGGCGAGCCCCTCCACGACCCAGTACTCCCACAGCGGCCGATCACGGTCCAGCCGTTGCCCCATGATCCGCGCCACCAGCGCGCACAGCTCCGCGTCACCGCCCGGCGCGGGCAACGCGGTGCGGCGCACGTGGTACGTGAGGTCGAAGGACGGATCGTCCTGCCACGCCGGTGTGCTCAGGTCCAGCGGCGTGCGCACGAGCTTCTGCCGGGCACGAGGCAGGACCGGAAGCTTCGACCGCATCAGCGCGAGGAACTCGTCGTGGCTCGGCGCAGGTCCTTCGACGACCGCCACCGAGGCGATCGCCAGTGAGGCGTGCGGGTCGGCGTCCTCCACCTCGAGGAACGCGGCGTCCAAAGGGCTGAGCTGGTCCATTCCTCCAGTGCAGCACCAACGGACTCCGCCGCCCACGGTCCTGCGTCCCGCCGCCCGCGAGCCCTTCGGCCCTGCTCCGGCTGTTTCGAACCGGTGCGACCGTCAGCTCTGCACCGTCGCCGACGGTTCCGCCGCACCCGCGAACGTCACCGGTACCGCCGTCGTGAGAACGACGTCGCCGTTCGCGGCCGACTCCTCCTGGAACAACACCCAGCCATCGCCACCGTTCGGCTGTGCGAAGGCGATCTGCCCGGCGAAGGGGCGCAACGCGTCACCGCCGCCGGTCACGAACCCGCGACCGATCCCGACCCTGTTCCTGTCGGTGATCACCCGCACGGTGACGTTGCCCTCGAACACGTGCGCCCTTCCGCTGACGGACACCGGCGAGCGAAGCACGTCACCGCTCTTGGGCGTGTCGACCTGGATCACGTCCGCACGGGTGCCGGTCACGGCCCACCGGTCACTCAACCGCTGCAACGACACGACGGTCGGCAACGTCGTGACCGGTCTGGTGTCGTCGTTCGGGCTCGCCGGGTAGCACACGAGCTCGGCCAGCCCGTTGCCGGTGCGGTGGAACGGCCCGCCGAACACCACCCGCATCCCCGCGTACTGGATCAGGAACAACCTCGCCGCGGCCACCGCCTCGGCCTCGCCGCCCACTCCCGGCGGGGTCAGCTGCAACCACTGGTAGAACGACGCGACGTCACCGTCGAACGAGTACACGGTGGACTTCACCGTCGGGAACTGCCGCAGGGTGGTGTCGAGCTCGGCGAGCAGTGCCGTGCTTCCGAAGCTGGAGCTCGCGTTCGGGATGACGGTGCGGAAGTCGTGGAAGTCCACGTACGCGACGCCGTCCGCCACCCGCACGCTCTTCAGGGAGCGCGCCGTCGCGGGCACGAACATCGACCAGTAGCCGTCGGCCTGTTCCGCCGCCGCAGGTCCCGGCAGCAGCTCGTTCAGCGCGGCGGTCGCGACCGCCGCCGTCTTCGGCACCGAACGCCGCACCGCGACGACCTTGCCCGGATCACCCGGCGTGCCGCGGTGGAAGTACACGAGCAGGTTCGTGGTCTCGGCACTCGGCGAGGCCGGTGGGGAGGTCGGGGTCGTGGAGGCCGGCGCCGCCGGTTCCGTTCTGTTGCCCCGCAAGGTGATCAGCACGGCGACGAGTCCCAGGACGACGGCGGTGGCGGCCACTCCGGCAATGACGATCTTCGTTCGTCTGGTCATGTCAGGCCGCCGCGAACGAGCGCAGAACCCGGGCACCGGACGCAGTCAGCACTGCCGGCGCCGATGTACCGGCGGCCGCTTCGCGCGCAGGGCGGAACAACCCGCCCGTGAACAGCTCGACCGTGGCGGTGAAGTCACACCACAGGCCATCCACGCTCAGGCTGGGGGTGCGTCCGCACACCAGCTCGCCACGTCCGTCCGCGATCGCCTGCAGCATGGCCCGGTGCCTCGCCGTGTAGCCGTCGGTGGTCATTTCGCACCCCACTCCTCCGCGTTCCAGGCAGCTGAGGAGAGCCTGCTCTCAGTCACTTCCCGGGACGCAGAACCCAAGGTGGGCATCGGTCAGGGACCATTGCCGCGAACACGGCGGACCTCGGTCTCTGCCGGCAGCGCGAACCGGATCGGGACGCTGGACCCATGAACACCGGACTGCCTTCGGTTCCGCTCGGGCGGCTGCGCGGGATCGCGGTCGGCGCGCACTGGTCGACCCTCGTGGCGGTGATGGTGATCGCCCAGGTGGTCGCGATGTCCGTCCTCCCGCAGGCGGCACCGGGCCACGCGGCGGTCGTCTACTGGATCGCCGGTGTGGTCTCCGCACTGGCGTTCATGCTGTCGCTGCTGGCGCACGAACTCGCACACGCCCTGGTCGCGCAACGGTTCGGCGTCGGGGTCGACCGCATCGACCTGTGGCTGCTCGGCGGCGTGTCGCGGCTGTCGTCGGCGCCGCGCAGCCCGCGAGCCGAGTTCCTGATCGCCGTGGCCGGTCCGGCGACCAGCGTGGTCGTCGCGATCCTCGTGGGCGCCGTCGGCACCGCGCTCGGCGCGTGGGGCGTCCCCGCGCTCATCACCTCTCCCCTGCTGTGGCTGGCGATCACCAACGGCGTGCTGGCCGTGTTCAACCTGGTCCCCGCCGCACCGCTGGACGGCGGCCGGGTGCTCGCGGCAGCGGTGTGGTGGCGTACGGGCGACGAGCATCGCGGCACCAAGTCCGCGGCCGTCGCGGGCCGGGCGTTCGGTCTGGTCCTGGTGGCGTTCGGGCTGATGCAGGTGTTCGCCGGCGCGCTGTCCGGGCTGTGGCTGGTGCTGCTCGGTGCCTACCTGACGGTCAGCAGCGCGGCGGAACAGTCCGCGAACGAGATGACGCACCAGCTCGGCGGCGTGCGGGTGCGGGACGTCATGACCCCGGATCCGCCCGTCGCGCCGGGCTGGTGGACCGTGCGGGCCTTCCTGGACGGCCTCGTCTCCGGTCCGCACCGGCTGGTGTTCCCGGTGGTGTCGTTCGACGGGACCGCTGTGGGTGTCATCGGTCTCGCGGAACTCGCCCGCGTGCCGGACCCCCTCAACACCCGGATCGGCGACGTGTGCCGGACCCCGTCCGGGACGGCGGTCGCGTCCCCCGACGAGCAGCTGCTCGACGTGCTCGGCCGCGTGCCGCTCAAGGAGGGACGGGATGTCGTTCTCGTCCTGCGCGACCAGCGTCTCGTGGGTGTCGTCGGACCCGAGGACGTGGCGTGGGCGCTCGAACTGTCCCGCAGCGTGCCGATCGGTCATCACGAGGTGCCGTCATGAGGTTCGGCGATCGCGCTCAGGCAGGACGCCTCCTGGCAGCGCGCCTCGGCCACCTGCGTGACCGGAACGTCGTCGTGCTGGCCGTGCCGCGCGGTGGCGTTCCGGTGGCGGTCGAGGTGGCGAGCGCGCTCTGCGCCGCACTGGACGTCGTCGTGGTGCGCAAGCTCGGACTGCCGTTCCAGCCGGAGGTCGCCGCGGGCGCCATCGGCGAAGGCGGGGTGCGCGTGCTCGACCGTCGCGTGCAGCGGCTGTCGGGCGTCACCAACGCAGAACTCGCCACCGTCGAGCACGAGCAACGCCGTGAGCTCCTGCGCAGACTGCGCCGCTACCGCCTGTCGCGGGCAATCCGGGTCAAAGGACGCACGGTGATCGTCGTCGACGACGGTGTCGCCACGGGCGCCTCCGCGCGTGCCGCCTGCCAGGTCGCCCGCGCACGTGGTGCCGCCCGCGTGGTTTTCGCGACACCGGTGTGCCCACCGGACGTGATCAGCCTGCTGCGCCAGGACGCCGACGAGGTCGTGGCGGTCACGACACCGCCGGAGCTCGACGCGGTGGGCCGGCACTACGACGACTTCCGCCAGGTCAGCGACGCCGAGGTCATCCGTGCGCTCACACCGCCCGCCACGAGCTCGCCTCCCCTCGGCCGCGGCGCGCGGCAACGCTCGATCGAGGTGCCGGTCGGCCGCGTGCGGCTGGAGGGCGACCTGGCGGTGCCGGATCACCCCATCGCGAGCGTGGTCTTCGCCCAGGCCGGTGCCGGCGCCGGGCACAGCTCGCGCACCCGCCACCTCGCGGCCGAGCTGAACCGCGCCGGGGTGGCGACGGTGCTGGCCGGGCTGCTCACCCACGAGGAGGAGCTCGACCGCGCGGCCGTGTCCGACGTCAACCTGCTCGGCCACCGGCTGACCGCCGTCACGAGATGGGCTCGTGGCGAGGCGAACCACCGGCTGCTGCCGGTCGGATGCTTCGGGATCGGCAACGGTGCCGCGGCCGCGCTCAGGGCCGCCGCCGATCCGCGCAGCGACCTGTGCGCCGTGGTGAGCCTGAGCGGGCAGCTGGACCTCGCCGAGCCGTGGCTCGGCCGGGTGCGCCCGCCGACGCTGCTCGTGGTCGGCAGTGCGGACGAGCGTGGCATCGCGCTGCACGAGCGCCTCGTGCCACGGCTGCGGTGCGAGCGCCGGCTCGTCGTGGTGCGCGGCGCGAACGAGCGGTTCGAGGAGCCGGACGCACTGGACACCGCCGCCCGGCTGGCCCGCGACTGGTTCACCGGTCACCTGACGTCGTCCGCGAGGCCCAGTGCATGATCGCCGCGCGGTGCTGCGAGCCGCGTGCGCGCAGACCGGGTGCGGCTTCGGCTTCGTCGAGCAGTGCCGGTGGTGCCTGCGCGGCCGCGGCGGTGGCGCGGCGAGGTGCTGACCGAACGAGGCGACCTGCGTGACGCCGTCGACACGGCAGTGGCCGACGGCCCCGCACACATGACCGAAGGTCACTGCCCCGCGGCCACGCGCAGCGAGATCGTGGTGGTGGAAGGGAGAAGAAGCATGTCCATCGAACAGAAGTCCGAGACCCGCCTGCGCGGCGACGCACTCGTCGAGAAGGCCAAGCAGCTCATCCACGAGGGCAACGTCCGGCGTCTGATCATCAAGAACGACAAGGGACACACCGTGATGGAGGTCCCGGTCACCGCCGGCGTGGTGGCCGCGATCGCCGCGCCCGTCGTGACGGCCATCGGTGCCATCGCCGCACTCGCGAGCGACTGGACCATCGAGGTCGAACGCCAGGGAGAGCAGCTGTGAAACCCGTCCGCCTCTGGGTCGGGCTGGTGCTGCTCGCGCTCGGCGTGTTCGGCATCCTCGACGCGGTCGGCGTGCTCGACTCCGGTCCGGTCATCGCGAACTGGTGGCCCGCGGCCGTGGTCGTGCTCGGCCTCGTCGCCATGGCCGCTGAACGGCGGGTGTCGCTCGGGCCGGTCGTGATCGTCGTGCTCGGCCTCGTGCTGCTCGCGGGCACGCTCGACTGGACGACCGGGAATCTCCTGCTGCCCACGGTGCTCGCCGGGGTGGGCGTCGCGGTGCTCGTCGGCCTGCGCCGGCACCACGGGACCCGCACTCCCGTCGCGATGTTCGGTGGTGCCAGCACGAAAGAGCGGTCGAAGCACCTGCGGCACGCCGACGTCTCAGCCATCTTCGGAGGTGCGACGCTCGACCTCCGTGAGGCGCACATCGACACGGACGCGGACGTCGACGCGTTCGCGCTCTTCGGCGGAGTCGACGTCCTCGTGCCGGAAGGCTGGCGCGTGTCGGTCGGCGGCCTGCCGTTCATGGGCGGCATCGACGACAAGACGAGCAACGACGAGCGCGAGCTTCCCGACGACGCGCCCGTCCTGACCGTGAACGGCACCGCGCTGTTCGGTGCCGTCGTGGTGGCGAACCGGCCGAAGGAGTGACCATGGCGGTGACCGCACGGCAGAAGCAGGCGCTGCACGCGCTGACCGCGCGAGGAGTGCTGTCAGCAGAGCAGGAAGAGGCGGTGGTCGCGGCTCTCGAGGACACCGCCGCACCGCCGCGGATCGCCGACCGCCTCGCCGAGGTCACCGCCTACCTCGGCGGCGGCCTGGTGCTCGGCGGCGCCGCGCTGGTGCTCGGGGTGTCCTGGGAGGACCTGACCCGGCTCGCCAGGGTCGGGGTGCTCGGTGCCGCCACCGCGGGTCTCGTGGTCGCCGCTTTCGCGGTGGCGGGCGGGATGTCCGCAGTGCGGTCCGTCGCGCATCGCCGACGTCGTGTGGTCAGCACGTTGTTCTCGCTCGCTGCCGTGACCGCGGCGTTCACCGCGGGCACGGCAGCGAGCTCGCACCAGTTCGTGGTGGGCACCACGACGGGTCTGCTCGTGGCGGTCGCGGCCTACGTCCTCGTCACCACGGCGTTCGCATACCTGGTCCTGGCGGCAGGAGCGATTCTCACGGTCATCGCGTGGATCACCGAACTGGCGCCCGACAGCGCGCTCCCCAGCGGCGCCGCGTTGTTCGCGCTCGGGCTGGCCGGACTGTTCCTGTCCCTCGTGGACGTTCTGAGGCCGGCCCAGCTCGCGCTCGCCGTCGGTGCCGCCACGGCGCTGTTCGGTGCACAGCAACCGCTGGGAGGCGATGCCCCGGTCGCCTACGCGCTCACCGCCTGCCTCGCGGTCGTCTGCTTCGTCATCTACTTCGGTGTGCATTCAACGGTTCTGCTCGTCGCAGGTGTGGTCGCGACGACCATCGTCGTGCCGGAGCTGGTGTGGGACCTCACCGATGGCGCGGTGGGCGGTGGGGTGCTGCTGCTCGTCGCCGGTGCGGTGCTGCTCGCGACGAGCCTCGGTGGCAGGTGGATGCGTCGCACGCAGTGAGTTGGCCACTTGAACAGGCGTCGTGTTCGATCCTGACGAGCTCAGGCCGGGGACGCGCACGGCTGCACCACGACGGAACGCACCCCCGGCACGGATGCCGCGAGATCCCTCGCGGCCAGCTCCTCGTCGTGGTTGTGGAACACGCCCAGAACCGTGGCCGCGCCACCCAGCACGACGACGTCCCACGGGCGAGCGCCAAGGTTGTCGCACAACAACTTGCTCACTCTCGCCGCGTTCACCTCGTCTTGTGGTGTGAGCGCGCGCAGCAGGTCCTCCCGGCTCACCACACCGACCACCACGCCGTCGCAGACCACCGGCAGTGAACGGTAGTGGTGGCCGAGCAGCTGCCTGGCCACCTCACCCACCGGCATGTCGGCGTCCACGGCCACCGCGCACGGGTTCATCGCGTCCGCAACCCGTTGTGCGGTGCGCCGCGTCCTCAGCTGCTCGCGCAGCAGGTCTTCTCCGGAGACCACACCGGCCAGCTCGCCGTTGTCGCCGATCACCGGCAGAGCGGCGAATCCGTGCTCCGCCAAGAGGGCCGCGGCCTTCTCCACCGTCGTCCGCGGTGACACCGTCAGCGCCGGAGCGGACATCACGTCGAACGCGCGCACCCGAACCACCTCCAGGTCAAGCTGTTCACCGACGCTACGGCGTCGGTCCCGCCGGGGCGGCGGACGTGTCGTCACGCCGGGACCGTCCGGCAGTCAGTGCGGCCGCCAGCATCAGTGCCAGCCCCAGCAACACCATCACGCCGCCACCGACGATCAGGCCGATCGAGACCGGCCGCAGCGCGGGCACCTCGGCCTGCGCCGCGAGACGGGTGTCGACCACCCGTGAGCGGTCGGCGTTCAGCACCACCGCGGTCCAGTTGCCCTGCTCGGCCCGCCAGGTCACCTGGCCGGTGCCGGAGGCCGCCCAGAAGTTCTGCGCGGCGGGATCCGCGGGCGCACCGCCGCCGCGGTGCAGGTAAGTCACCCGCGACTGAACCATGCTCACCTCATCATGCTCCACATCGGACAGATAACGCGTGACGTCGTCCGTCCTGGCGATGCCGATGAAGACGTCGTCGTCCGCCTTCACCCGGACCTCGCCGAGCCAGCTGTCCGCGAGGCCCCAGTCCGCGTCCGTCCAGCGCAGTTCCACCGTGCCGAACTCCAGCGCGTAGCCCGTGCCGTGAAACGACTCCGAACCGGTGCTGAGGAACCCCGCCGCGTCGCGTTGCGTCGAGTCCGCCCAGAGCCCGAACCCGCCGGTGCCGCCGATCGCGCCACCGGTCATCAGCAGCAGCGCCCCGATCACCACCGAGACCACGCGCCCCGGTGTCCAGCCGCGGTGCTCAGGGGCGGGCTTCGGCGCCTGGTCGATCGTCGTCGTGGCGGGTTCGTCGCCGCCGGTGTCGAACCGGAACGGCGGGTAGGCGTCGGTCATCAGCCCGGCGTAGGCGGCCACGCGCAACGCCCAGCGGTCCATGCCGAGCACGAAGTCGAACAGGCTCTTCGGATACCGGCCGGTGAAGAGCAGCGCCACCCCGGCGAAGAAGACCAGCAGACCGATCAGGCCGCCGCCCGAGTTGCGGATCGTCTCGCCTGCCTGGTAGGTGACGTACGTGCTGCCACCGACGAAGAACCCCACGATCAGGTAGTGCGGGATCGCGAGCAGCCACCACTTCACCAGCACCAGACCGCGGGACAGGTGCTCCGGGTAAGCGATGTCGAGCGTCGCCGGGTAGTCCGGCTCGGCGCCCAGGCTGAACGGCGGATAGCGGTCCGTCGCCAGCGCCCCGTAGGTGTAGTAGGCCACGCGCCACGACCAGCGCAGCACGCCGGCGTTGAAGTCGAACAACACCCGCGGGTAGCGCCCGGTGAACAGGATCGCGAAGAACGCCACCACGCTGAACACCGCGAACCCCACCCACAGGAACACGAGCACCAGGTAGTGCGGAATCGCCAGGAACCACTTCACCAGCCACAACCACCGGCTCAGGCCGGAGTCGAGCCGCGCGTGCACGTGCACCGGATAGCCGGTGGCTGCCGCAGTCATCGCTGCCTCCCTGCTTCTTGTCGCTCGGCGGGCGCTGGATCGCCGGAGTCGACCCGGATCTCGACCACCGGTGGCTGCCGGAGCGTGTTGTGGACGGTGCAGTGGTTCACGACCGCCTGCAACGCCGCTTTCTGTTGCGGTGTGAGCGAAGCGTCGACGTGCACCCGGACGCGGATCGCGGCCACCCGAGCCGGCCGATCGGCCGCCATCTCGTACTCGGCGTGCACGGCGTGCCCGTCCTCTGGAAGTTCGTGCCGACGCAGGTACGTCCCGCAGTAGTGCGCGACGCACGTCGCGAGCGATGCCACGAACAGTTCGATCGGTGACGGCGCGCGATCGCTTTCCGGTTGGTCGGTGTGCAGCTCGTGGGCGCGAAGCCGGATCGCGTACTCGTCGTCGCGGACGTGCCGGACGGTGAGGCGGTGCGATCGCGTGCTCACGAGGTCTCCTTGACCACGACGACCGGACAGCTCGCGTGGCGCACGCAGTAGGCGCTCACCGACCCCAGGAGCAGCTCGGCCGCCGCGCCGTGTCCTCGGTTGCCCACGACGAGCATCCGCGCGTCCCGGGACATCTCGACCAGCAGCCTCTTCACGTCACCTTCGATGAGAACCCGCCGCAGGTCCACGTCGTCGACATCCGCCGTCGCCGCGTCGAGCACGGACCTGTTCTCCGCCTCGATGCCGGCCGGGTCCAGCCCGGCCTCAGCCGCTCCTGGAGTCATCATCACGCCGTAGTCCATGTGCCACACGGAGACGGCGTCGATCGGGCAGTCGTGCCGGCGCGCTTCCTCAACGGCCCAGCGAAATGCCGCCGCGCCGGCCGCGGACCCGTCGACGCCGACCACGATCGGACGAAGTTCGCTGTCGCTCATGTACTTCAGCGTCTCGCGGAGCGTGCCCACCGGTCAGTGGCCCGGGGCCCGCCCTGCTCGGGACCTTCGTCTCTCAGGAGGCGACCATCGGCACGGTGCCGGCGAGTGCGAGGCCGAGGATTGCGAGCCCGCCCACGCGGCGAGCGTTGTCGATGAAGGGACCCTTCCTGAACCTGGGGTGGATGAAGGGTCCCTTCATCCACCACGACAAGGGCGGCGAGTCGTGCCCTGCTGGTCACCGGACCGGGTTTCCGAGTAGCTCTTGTCGTTCGTCGGGTTGATCCACGCCGAGCAGATCGGCTGGAACGCGGGTGGCGGTCAGGTCGCGCTGGGCTACCTGTTCTTCGCCGTGGTCTGCGCGGTGTTCGCATCGTTCCACCGCGATTCGACGTCCGGCGGCGAGCCGCAGCCGGCCGCCACGGACCTGATCGACGCCAAGCCCGCGGCAGCCGCCTCATGAACACCACCAGCCCGGTCGGGGGGCGGCGGGGGCGGCGCCCCCGGGCCCCCCCGCCCCGGCCGCCGACGACCCAGCCGTGCACGCCGAGGTGTCGGCGGCCTTCGCACGCTACGAAGCGGCACTGCTGGCCGGCGACCACGCCGTGCTGAACGAGTCGTTCTGGGCCAGCCCGGCCACCGTCCGGTTCGGCATCGCCGACCACCAGCAGGGCATCGACGAACTGCGCGCGTGGCGCGCCACCCAGGGACCGCTCGACGGCCGGGACACCCGGATCACCACCTTCGGCACCGACACCGCCGTGGTGACCACCCTGTTCCGCTACCCCGGCCGGCCAGTCGTGGGCCGGCAGAGCCAAACGTGGGTGCGGATGCCCGCCGGCTGGCGAATCGTCAGCGCACACGTCTCGGAGATCAGCACCGAGATCGACTGGCAGTTCCGCCCCTGAACCGTCTACAAAGGACTTCCGCCGGTGTCACCTGCTCGACCGGCTTGACGTTGTCCGGCACCAGCGGGGTTCGCCGATCGACGACCAGACGGCGGCAGCCCTGCGGGAGCTGTAACCCTCCTGCGTATCGACACATGTGAGTGTCCAGACGGAGTGGGAGGAGGTTTGATGCGCAGAGCAACGGCCGGGATCGCCATCGCCCTCAGTGGCCTGGCTGTCGTCAGCGGTGTGATGGGTGGCATCGCGCAGGCAGGTGCCCGGAGGTGCGGCCCGGCGGTGAAGACGAACGGCGTCGGCACGCTGGGCACTTCGTGGAAACTGAAGTCCCAGTACGACGACGACGGTCCGGTCGGCAATCCGTTGGTGGCGGGCGAGGAGTTCGAGATCGCCACCGCCGTCGGGCAACACTGGTCGGTGTCCTTCGCGGACAACGGTGTCGGGTTCTTCAGCAACCCGGATGACGTCTCCACGGCAGAGGGGATCAGGGAGGTCCATCCGAACCCGACCAAGCACAACCAGACCAACCGCATGTCGGTGCACGCCAAGCGGTTGGACACCGGTGAGACCATCGACGGCTTTGTCGACCTGCCCTTCGCCCCGCCGGACTGCGGCTGAGCGCCCTGCCAGAGGTCTTGCCCGCAACCCGTCTGCCGGGCAGTTACGTGGATGAAGGGCGCCTTCATCCACTGAACCAGACGGCGGGTTGCTCAGCTGACTTCCGGCTACCTGCTCAGAGGAGGAATGGCGGCGGGGTTGTCGATGAGCGTCATGGCACCGCTCGCGGGAAATCCCGCCGCCGGCAGCCGCCCCGTACCCCGACCGACCACGGAGTGCCAGGGGGCGGCCCCTCTCACCGCTGCTTCTCACACCGGCCGTTGCGGCACCAGGACCTCGACGTTCCCCGCGTTCTCCCGGACCTCCAGCCGGGGCAACGGCGGCGGAGCGGCGGGCAGCTGGTGGAACGCGACCGCACCGTCCACAGTGAACGCCGTGCGGTGGCACGGGCAGTTCAACCGCGGAGCCGCCGTGTCCAGCGCGAGCCTGCACCCCAGGTGTGTGCAGATTCCGGACACCGCGCGCACCTCGCCACCGGCCCGTTGCACGAACCCGGTGACCGTGCCGAGGTCGAACGGCCGCACCGCGCCCTCCACCAGGTCAGCGGACGACACCACAACCCGCCACTGCCCGTGGTCGGGCACGATGGTCGCCTCTTCGGTGGGGAGAGACGGGTGGACCAGGTGATCCACGGTCGCACCCAGCACGGCGGCGGCCGCGGCCACCGAGGTGGTCTGGACGAACCTGCGGCGGTTGTTGACCTCGGGTTTGCCCTCCGCCTCGGCCGCGAGCCGGGCGCCGAGCCTGGCCACGAACTCCTCGTCCGGCCGATCACCGCCGGGCCGGGCGGAGTTGAGCAGGATCGCCGTGCGGATGTCGGCCGCGTCGTCCTCGGTGGTCTCGGTGCGGCGGACCCGTCGCCGGGCGAGCATGTCCTCGACGAACTTCCACGCAGGGCTCACGTCCGCATCCCCTCCGCCACCGCCGTCGCCTGGCGCAAGGCTCTGTGCTGCAACACCTTCGCGTTGCTGACACTGATCCCCAGCTCCACCGCGGCCTCCTTGATGGAGCAGCCCTCCAGGAAACGCAGCTGCAGGATGCGCCGGTGCCGGTCGGGCAGCTCGGCCAGGATCTTCTCCACCTCGGATGCGCCGGTGTCCTCCGGGGGCGGGTCGTCGGTCAGCAGGCCGACGTCCCGTTCCTCGTCCAAGGTGGTGATCTCCCGGCCGAGGGTGCGCCGCCAGAACGTGGCCAGAACCGTGCGTGCGGTGGCCAACAGGTACGCGCGAACCTCCCCCACGCTCGCTGAGGCGTGCATGGGCCGCAAAGCGGTCACGAACACCTCCGTGGTGAGGTCCTCGGCATCCGGTCGGTTGCCCACCTTCGCGTACATCAACCGGTAGACGCGCTCGACGTTGTCCCGGTAGATGGCATCCCAGTCCGGGTACGCGTCCATGTCGACCACACGCAAGCGCGGCGGATCCTGCTCGGCGTCTGCGGGCGCGTCGTACCGGGCGCGGAACCGTTGAGCCACGTGTGTCACCCTCCCCACCCCTTGCCCATGGATACGCAGCCGGGTTACACGTAACCTCCGCCCGTATCCCTTGCGTGACCACACCACTTTCCCGCAGGAGCCTTCTTGTCATCGGCGGCACGACTGCCGCGCTGGCCGTCACCGGCCTGCCCGTCCTCGCCGAACCGGCCACCAGCACGCCGGTCATCGCCTGGAACCGCACGTTGTTGCGGATCGTCCGAGCTCCCGGGGCACATCCCGCCACCGTGCATCCCACGCGCAGTTTCGCGATGATGCACGCGGCCGTCCACGACGCCGTGACCGCCACCCGGTCGCACGAGGCCGCCGCGGCCCAGGCTGCGCACGACGTGCTGGCGAGCCTGTATCCGGCGATGGCCGCCGACTTCGCCGCCCAACTGGCCCGTGAACTGGCCACTGCTCACGACCCGGAGCCCGGAATCCGCGCCGGCAGGCAGGCCGCCCGGCAGATCCTCCGCGCACGCGCCAACGACGGCTCGACGGCCACCCCACCCGCGATCCCACCAGGCGGCGAACCTGGCCAGTACCGCCCGACCCCGCCCGGGTTCGCGCCGGCTGTGTTCACCCACTGGCCGGCCGTGCGGCCGTTCGTGCTGGTCCGGGCCGATGTCTTCCGGCCAGGCCGGTACCCGGACCTCACGAGCGCGCGGTACGGGACCGCCGCGAACGAGGTCGCTTCGCTGGGGCAGGACACCAGCGCGGCTCGTACCGCCGACCAGACCGCGCAGGCGAAGTTCTGGGCCGCGCCGATCTGGAACTACTGGAACGAGATTGCCCAGTCCGCACTGACCACCGTCTCCACGGCGAAGGCCGCGCGGGTGTTCGCCCGGCTCAACCTCGCGTTCGCCGACGCCGTGATCGCCTTCTACGACGCCAAGTACCACTACCGGATCTGGCGGCCGATCACCGCGGTCCGGCTGGCCGACACCGACGGCAACCCGGCGACCACGGCCAACCCCGCCTGGAACAGCCTGGCGACCACCCCGGCCGACCCGGCGTACCCCGGCGCGCACAGCGTGATCTCCCAAGCGGGCGCGACGATCCTGCGGCACGAACTCGGCGCTCACCAGATGCTGTCGGTGACGTCCGAGGTGTCGCCGGGCACCGCCCGGCACTTCCAGACGTTCCAGCAGGTGGCCGACGAGGCCGGGGAAAGCCGGATCTTCGCCGGCGTGCACAGCCGCATCGACCACATCTCGGGCCAACGCATCGGATCGGACGTGGCCCGCGTCGTGGTGAGGAACGTCCGGTGACGTTCAACGGCGAAGGGGTCGACCTGACCACGGGCTGAAGGGCGATCTCACCGGGCTCGACCACCTCAGCGGTTCCGGCATCGCGTTGTCGCCGCAGGCGATGGAGCTCGCGGAGGGACGTGACCGCGTCGTTTACCGCCCGGCCGATCCGTGCAACCTCTTCCCACAGGACTCAGGGGAGGAGTCGCCATGTCCTTCGGCCGCGGTTCGGGCGCGGTGGCGCTCGGAGCCGGTGTCAGCGCAGGTCTCGTCTGGGGTCTCGCGTTCGTGCTGCCGGACCTGCTGACCGGGTGGTCGGCGGTGGCCGTGACGGCCGGCCGGTATCTCGCCTACGGGGCGCTGTCCCTGGCGCTGTTCGTCCTGGGTGGCGCGGCGGTGCGGCGGATCGCCCGGCGGCACTGGCTGGCCGCCCTGGGATTCGGCATCGCCGGCAACGCCGGGTACTACCTGCTCCTGGTCGTCGGCATCCAGACCGTCGGCGCACCGGTCACGAACATGGTGATCGGTTGCATCCCGGTGGTGATGGCGCTGGTGGGCAACCGGGTGTCGAGGCTGTGTTCCTGGCGCAGCCTGGCGCTGCCGGTCACGCTGGTGGCGATCGGCCTGGTGGTGGTGAACGGGCTGGAGATCTCCGGTGCCCAGGCCACTGAGCCGACGTCGGTGACGACGAAGGTGTTCGGCCTGCTCGCGTGCGTTGCCGCCGTGGCGCTGTGGACCTGGTACGGCATCGCGAACGCCGAGTTCATGGCGAACAACCCCGATGTGCCCGCCGGGCAGTGGGCCACGGTGGTCGGTGTCGCGACCGGCGCCGTCACGGTGGTGGCGCTGCCGCTGGCCGCGGTGGCGGGGCAGTTGAGCGTGGCACCAGGGGGCACGGGGGTCGCGGGGTTCCTGGTCGTCGCGATCGTGCTGGGCGTTCTGGTGTCGTGGGTGGCGACGTGGCTGTGGAACGCCGCTTCCGCGAAGCTCTCCCCCACCGTTGCCGGGATGCTGGTGAACGTCGAGACGTTGTCCGGCTACACCTACGTCTACGCGGCGCGGCAGGAGTGGCCACCGCTGGGTCAGGTGCTGGGGTTCACGCTCATCATGGTCGGCGTGGTGCTCGTCATCCGCGTGCAGCAGCAGGCGGCCGCCGCACAGCCCGTGCCGGCCGGCCAGGCCTGATCCCGCGGACGTCGGCGGGGGCGTGCCTTGAGAGCACGCCCCCGCCGTGACGGCGTTCAGGTCAGCCCGCGTACGAGGCGACCCTGGCGGGCAGCGTGGCCCGCATCGACCGGTCGAGCTTGGCCACCAGTTCCTCGCAGTCCGCGGCGGTGATGACCAGCGGGGGCGTCAGGATGACGGTGCTGCCCGCGGTCGACAGCAGCAAGCCCTCCGCTCGGCAGCGCAGGCGCAGGTCGGCCACGGTGCCGGCGTCCGCGTCGAGGTCGACGCCGATCATCAGGCCCCTGGCGCGCACCCTCAGCACGCCGTCCAGCTCCGCCAGCGCCCGCTCCAGCTGCGCGCCCCGCTCGCGGACACCTGCCAGCACGCGGCCGTCCGCCAGCTCGTCGAGGACGGCCAGTCCCGCGGCGGCCGCCACCGGGTTGCCGTCGCCGGTCGAACCGTGCGGCAGCACGACATCGGGCCGCGCGGTAGCCGCGGCCAGCACCTCGGCGGTGGTGGCGATCGCGGCCAGCGGGACGTAGCCGGAGCTGATCCCCTTGCTCAGCAACAGCATGTCCGGCCGCAGTCCGAGCTCTCCGGTGACGGTGAGCGCGCCGGTGCGACCGAACCCGGTGGACACCTCGTCGATCACGAAGTGGATGCCGTGCTCGTGGCACAGGCGCTGCACCTCGGCGAGATAACCGGGCGGCGCCTCCACCACACCGGTGCCCAGCACCGGTTCGAGCACGATCGCGGTGATCCGGCCGGGGCCGATCCGCTCGACCTCGGCGCGCAGGTGGCCGAGGTCCCACGGGCGCACGTGGTGCACGCCCGGCGTGAGCGGTCCGTGCAGCGCGTGCACCTCCGGCTCGCCGGTGATCGCGGTGGCCAGGCCGCCGATGCCGTGGTAGCCGTCGAGCTGGGCCACCACGTGCGTGCGGTCCGGGTCGCCGGCGACGATGCGGGTGAAGCGCGACAGGAAGACCGCGCCCTCCACGGCCTGGGCGCCGGTGGTGCACAACCGCACGTGCCGCAGGTGCTCCGGCAGCACGGCGACCAGGCGCTCGGCGTAGCGCAGGGTGATCTCCGCGGGCTGGTCGTGCCGGATCGACTGGGCGACCGGCAGCGTCGCGAGCTGGCGGGACACGGCGTCGGCGACG
This sequence comes from Lentzea sp. NPDC004782, assembly GCF_040609115.1. Lineage (NCBI taxonomy): Bacteria > Bacillati > Actinomycetota > Actinomycetes > Pseudonocardiales > Pseudonocardiaceae > Lentzea > Lentzea sp. NPDC004782. Next base: position 44,245 of record NZ_JBEXJN010000047.1, on the reverse strand, counting down.
GCCCGGTTGTCGTACCCGAGGCTCGCGTTCCACAGCGCCGACCGCGCGTCGAGGTACTCGCGGCCGCTCGCGTCGGTGACGTGGCAGCCCCGGCCGGACACGAGCGCCCGGCCGCGCACCTCCTCCGACGAGGTGTCCCTGGTCAGTGCGCTGAACCACAGCGCGGTGGTCTCGCTCATCGTTCCTCCTGGCTCAATGTGACGACTTGAGCGCCGCGGCGAGCAGGCCGGGCAACTCCGGGGACGGCAGGAACGCCGCGTTCCACAGCGCCACGTGGCGCAACCCGTCGGCGACGGGAAGGTCCCTGGTGCGGTCGAGCACGGCCTTGACGCCCGCGACGGCGGCGGGCGGGTGCCCGGCGATCTGCCGGGCGGTGGCGAGGGCGTCCTCCCGCAGCGCGCGTGCGTCGGGAGCGACCCTGGTGACCAGCCCCAGCGCCAGGGCCTCCGGCGCGCCGACGTCGCGGCCGGTGAGGGCGAGCTCCCTGGTGGCGGCCGTGCCGATGACGTGCGGAAGCCGTTGCAGGCCACCGAGATCGGCCACGATCCCGAGCCGCACCTCGCGCAGCGAGAAGGACGCCGAGGCCGAGGCGAGCCGGATGTCGCACGCCGACGCGAGATCGAGGCCCGCGCCGACGCACGGCCCGTGGACGGCGGCGATCCACGCGAGCCTGCTGCGGTTGACCGCGCCGAGCGCGTCCTGCATCGACGTCGCCTCGGCGAGCAGCCGCGCGGGCAGGTCGGTGCCGCGGGCGAGCCTGCGGTAGTGCGGGAGGTACCACCGCAGGTCGAGGCCGCCGCTGAAACACTCCCCCGCGCCCCGCAGCACGACGGCCCGCACGTCCGCGTCCGCGTCGAGCGCGGCCACCAGCGCGGGCAGTTCCGTCCACACCAGACCGCCCATCACGTTGCCCTCACCGGTGCCGTCGAGCACGACCTCGGCGACACCGCCGCCGGCGTGGTGCACCGAGAACGTCCGGAAGTCCACTGGCAGCCCTCCTGAGCAGATAGCCCGTCCGGTGAGGTGGATGAAGGGTTCCTTCCTCCACCTGGTGTGGATGAAGGCGCCCTTCATCCACAAACCTCTCTCCTAGCCGAGTGCGCGGAACGCCCGCTGGTGCAGCACCAGCGGTGAGCTGGCGGTGTCGACCTCGTGCCACAGCGGCACGCCGACCAGCAGCACGTGGTCGCCGTAGACGAGCTCGTCGCGCAGGTCGCAGACCATCGCGGCGGCGGCGCCGGCCAGCAGCGGCACGCCGTGCACGACGTGGGCCGGCACGTCCCGGAAGCGGTCGGCCTGGGCACCGGTGGCGAAGCGCCCGCACAGGTCCGCCTGCCGCGAGCACAGGACGCTCACGCCGAACAGCCGTGATCTGCGGATGGCGCCGAGGGTGCCGCTGCAGGTGGCCAGCGAGACCAGCAGCGTCGGTGGCCGGACCGACAGCGAGATCATCGCGTTGACGGTGCACCCCACGGGGGTGGCACCGTCGCCGGTGGTGATGACCGTGACGCCGGTGGGCCACTGGGTCATGAAGTCGCGGAACTCGGTACCGGCGGCGAGCCGGTCCTGGGTGCGCATGGCGTCCTCCTCCAGCGGCCGTCAGACGCCGGCCGCTTGGTGTTCTGGTTGCGGCGGCAGGTGTGCCAGCGACCGCTCGATGTCCTCGTCGGTGACCACCACCTCCTCGTCCACATGACCATCCAAATAGGACCGATAGGAGCTCATGTCGAACAGGCCGTGCCCGCTGAGCGAGAACAGGATCACCGGTGACCTGCCGTCGCGGTCGGCCTTGGCGGCCTCGACGACGGCGCCGTGCACGGCGTGCGCGCTCTCGGGTGCCGGTACCAGGCCCTCACTGCGGGCGAACAGCACGGCGGACTCGAACACCTCGCGCTGCTGGTAGGCGGTCGCCTCGATCAGGCCTCGGTCGTACAGGGCGCTGATCACCTTCGCCGTGGCGTGGTAGCGCAGACCGCCCGCGTGCATCCGGGGCGGAGTGAACCGCGAGCCCAGCGTGTACATCTTCTGCAACGGGTTCTGCTCGGAGCTGTCGGTGAAGTCGTACGCGTACCGGCCCCTGGTGAGCTTCGGGCACGCGGCGGGCTCCACCGACACGCACCGCACGTGGCCCTGATCGCCGCGCAGGAACGGGAAGGCGAGCCCGCCGAAGTTGCTGCCCGCGCCGAGCCCGGCGATCACGACGTCCGCCCGTTCACCGCACTCGGTGAGCTGGTCGATCGCCTCCAGGCCCATGACGGTGTTGTGCAGCAACGAATACGTCTCGCCGCTGCCCGCGCAGAACCGGGTGCCGGGCTCGCGGGTGGCCTCCATCGCCTCGGCCAGCGCGATGGACAGGGTGCCCGCGTGCTCGTGGGCGAACCGGCGGCCCGCCGCGGTGCCGTCGCTGGGGCTCGCGATCACCTCGGCGCCCAGCATCTCCATGATGGTGCGACGGTGCGGTTTGTTCTCCAGGCTGGTGCGCACCATGTAGACCACGCACTCCAGGCCGAACAGGTGGCACGCCGTGGCGACCGCCGTGCCCCACTGTCCCGCACCGGTGGCGACGGCGAGCCGCTTGGCGCCGGCCGCCCGGTAGTAGTGGGCCTGGGCGATGGCGGTGTTGAGCTTGTGGCTGCCGGACGGGTTGCCGCCCTCGTACTTGTAGTAGATGCGGGCGCGGGTGCCGAGCGCCTGTTCGAACTCGGTGGCGCGGCGCAACGGCGTGACGCGCCACTGGGCGTAGCGCCGGGCGATCTCCTCGGGGATCGGCACCCAGCGCTCGCGCGTGACCTCCTGACGGATCAGGCTCAGCGGCACCTGCGGGTCGAGCCGGGCGTCCTCGGGCCGCGCGGGCGGCGGCAGGTCCGGCGGCAGCTCGAAGTCGAGGTCGGCGAGGACGTTGTACCAGGCAGTGGGCGGTGTGGTCACCGGATCTCCTCGTGGTGGGACGGCCGGACGGCCAGGGCGAGGGCGCAGGGCGGTTCGGCGTCCACCCGGCGCCAGCGGATGTGGCGCCACCGGCCCTCGCGCGCGTCGGGGTGGACCGGGATGCGCCACGGCAGGTCGGCCAGCCCCATGCCGGTGGCCTTCACGCACGCTTCCTGGACGGCCCAGACGCGGCTGAACGCGCAGGCCGCGTCGGGCCGGGCGAGCACGTCGGTCGCGTGCGGGCCGCAGCAGCGGTGGACCAGTCCGCGGTGCAGCGGTTCGGGCGGCTCGGCGACGTCGACGCCGATGTCGCCACCGGTCCACACGGCCGCGGCGGTGTGGCGGTCGGTGTGCGAGACGGAGACGCCGATTCCGGGCAGCAGCAACGGCTTGCCGCGGCCGGTGGTCCGCAGCGGCCGGGCCGCCGCACGGTGGCCGAGCACCATGGCCACGAGTTGCCTCAGCAACGACCGTCCGCGCAGGAACTCGTTGGCGCGCAACGGTCCCATGCCCTCGGCGGCGGCGTGCTCGGCTTCGTCGGCGAAGCTCGTGCCGGTGGCGTCCGCCGGGACGACCGCGACGTGCGCCGGCCGCAGTCCCGGACCGGCGGGCACGGTCAGGACGGGCACGGTGAGGGTCGTGGACGCGGTCACAGCGCCAGCCCCACCCCGCGGTCGACCAGCACCAGCGCCCCGTTGGCCCCGAGCAGCCGGTCGTTCGCGTAGTTCAGCGACGCCGACCTGAGGTCGCGGAACAACCGCTCCAGCGGCAGCGACGCGTCACGCAGGTAGCCGTGCCGCAGGCCGACCACCTCGATCAGGGTGTCCACGACGGCGAACGAGCGTTCGGCGGCGTGCACCTTCAGCCCGTTGAGGCGCAGTTGCACGTCGGGCGCTTCCGGATCGGGCGCGAGACCGGTGTCGCGCACCACCTGCGCGAGGAGCGCGGCCGTGGTGTCGAGGTCGAGCCGCACCCTGGCCAGCCGGGCGCGCAGCAGGTCCGAGTCGAGGGCGAACTGCTTGCGGCCGACGGGGCTGCGCACCAGCTCGAGCACGGCCCGCAACGCCCCGCGCGCGGCACCGAGCCAGCACGACGCCCACGCGATGTGGCCGACCGGGACGAACGTGCGCAGCGCCACCTCGCGGAACCCTCCCGCGCCGCCGACGATCGCGCTCTCGGAGACCACGCCGGACAGGTGCAGCGGTCCGCTGTGCGTGCCGCGCATCCCCATCGGGTCCCAGGAAAAGCCCTCGGCGTGCGTGACGGTCAGCTGCGCGCGGTCGGCGTAGACCAGCGACACCTCGGCCGGCTGCGCCGATTCGGAGTCCTTCATGGTGATCAGGAAGCCGTCGGCGTCCGAACCACCGGTGACGATCGGCGCGTCGCGGTCGACGTGCACCCGGCCGCCCTCGCGGCGCAGTGGCGCGTGGGCGCTGAGCAGGTGGCCGCCCTTGACCTTCTCGCTGGTGACCGAGGCGACGTACACCTCACCCGCGGCGAGCCGGGGCAGCAGGCCGGCCCGCAGCTCCGGACCCGCGTGCACGGCCAGCGCCGCGACCTGCTGGCAGTGCATCGCCCAGATCATGCCGGTGGACAGGCACTCGCCGGACAGCTCGGCGGCGACGCGCACGAGGTCGTCCAGTCCGCCGCCGAGCCCGCCGTGCGCCGTCGGCACCAGCAGGCCCATCAACCCGCAGCGCCGCAACGCTTCCAGTGGTGCGGTGGGGAACGAGGCGTCCGCGTCGACCCGCCGGGCGTGTTCGCGCAGCACCGGCAGCACCGCCGCGACCCGGTCGCCGATCTCCTGGCGCGCGGCCGGCCGGGCCTGGGTGGTCGTCACGACGTCCCCACGGCGGAGTCGTCCACGGCCCGGCGCAGACTTTCGGCGGTGGCGAAGGTGTCGCCGGTCATCATCTCGTCCGGCAGCACGACGCCCAGTTCGTCCTCGAGGTCGAACAGCAGCTCCACGGCCTGCATCGAGTCCAGGCCGAACTTCTTGAGCGGCGCGTCCTGCGGCAGTTCCGCGCCCTCCGGCAGGTTCTTGAGGTGCCGGCGCAGGACCGCGTCGAAGGCGTTCTCTTCCACGGTTTTCGTCCTTTCATCCACTGTGGACCGGGGGTTGCGCCGTGCCCCGCACGAGACGCAGGCGCGACACGTCGAGCACGGTGTCGCCGCGCACCACCACCTCGGCGGGAGGGGTGTGGCCCAGGAAGCCGAGCAGGCTCGCGGTGAGCCCGTAGGCGCCCACGTTGGGCACGACGACGAGGTCACCGGGGCGCACGGCGGGCATGCGGATACCGCGGCCGAGCGTGTCCAGCGGCGTGCAGAGCGGACCGACCAGCGTCGCGGTCACCTCGCCCGGCTCCCGCCGTCCGAGGGGCACGACGTCGGGCGCGAGCCGGGGCAGCCGGCGCAGACCGGACATGCCGCCGAGGTGGTTGACGCCGGTGTCGAGGACGACGAACAGCTCCCCCTTGGAGGACTTGACGTCCACGACCCGCGTGACCAGCGCACCGGAGTCGCCGACGAGGTGACGGCCGGACTCGAACGCGATCAGCGGCGCGCCGTCCCGCCAGCCCGGCAACCGCCGGTCCAGCAGAACGGTGAGCCGCGCGGCCAGCCCGGGGAACCGGGGCCGCTCACCCCGGTGTGCGTAGGGCGCCCCGAACCCGCCGCCGAGGTCGACCTCCTCCAGCCGCCCGAGCCGGCCGGACAGCGCGGTGGCGAGGTCGACGGCCACCTCGAACTGGCGTACCAGCGCGTCCTCGTCGAGGAAGTTGCTGCCCATGTAGAGGTGCAGGCCGGTGACGACCGCGGCGGCGTGACCGAGGAACGACGCCGGGTCGGCGGCGACCCACGACGCGTCGGCGCCGAACTGCGAGGCCGTGCCGGTCATGGTCAGGCCGGTGCCCGCCACCCCCTCGTCCGCGTTGACCCTGAGCAGGCACCTCGCCTCGACCCCGTGCCTCGCCGCGCGCTCGCCGACCGCCCGCAGGTCGGTGGGCGAGTCGACGGAGAACCGGGTCACCCCGAGGCGCAGCGCGTGCTCCAGCACGGCGCCGGACTTGCCCGGCCCGGTGAGCAGCACCTCGCCCGGGGGCACGCCCGCCGCCAGCGCCGCGTCGACTTCGCCGTCCGAGCTGACCTCGGCACGGCACCCGAGGCGAGCGAGGGTGCCGACGACTGCCGGGTGGGGGTTGGCCTTCAGCGAGTAGTAGAGGACCGACGGGTGCGGAAGCGCGCGCCGCAGGTCGGCGTGGGCGGCTTCGACGGCGGCGAGGTCGTAGACGTAGGCGGGCGTGCCGACGAGGTCTGCGACGTGTTCCGCGGCGGGCGCGGTGGTGGCGCACCGGGTGCCCGCGTCGTTCAGCGCGGTCATCGTGCACCGCCCCGGCGGGCCAGCAGTTCCGCCAGCCCCTTCTTGTCCACCTTGCCGTTCACGCTGAGCGGCAGGGCGTCGAGCACCACCACCTGGCTCGGCAGCTTCTGCTCCTCCAGCCGGTCCCCCAGCTGCTCCACCAGGTACGGCACGAGGAGGTCGCCCGCGACCGCCAGCCGCGACCCGGACGAGTCGTCCGGCGGCAGCACGGCGGCCAGCTCCACCCCCGGCACGTCCAGTGCCGCCGCCTCGATCTCCAGGCAGCTCACCCGGATGCCGCGCTGCTTGTAGATGTCGTCGTCGCGGCCGATGAAGTACAGATGACCGTCCTCGTCGAAGCGGCAGCGGTCTCCGGTGTGCAGCACCGGCTGGTCGAACGCGTCGCGGCGGAACCGGCGGGCGGTCAGCTCCGGCGCGCGCCAGTACCCGGCCATCACGTTGGGTCCGCGCACCACCAGTTCACCGGCCTCGCCCGCCGGTAGACGGTGACCGTCCTCGTCGGCGGCGTAGGCCTCGGTGCCGGGCAGGGGCAGGCCGCACGAGCCCGGCCGGGTCAGGTCGGCGTTCGGCTCGGCGATGGAGACGCGCTTGCACTCGGTCAGGCCGAACATGGCCACGACGTCGAGCCCCGGCACGGCCTCCCGCAGCCGCACGGACGCCGTGACCGGCAGCGCGGCGCCGGTGTTGGTCACCATCCGCAGCCGCTGCGGAGGCCCGCCGGCGCGGCCCACGAGCCGGCCCAGGGTCGAGGCGAGGCTCGGCACCAGCGGGAACACCGTGGTGCCGTGCTCGGACAGCCGGCGCAGCAGCGCGGGGCCGGCGTCGCCGTCGTCGCCGACCACCAGGCACGCTCCCGCCCGGCAGGACAGGAACATCTGGTACTGGCCGTAGTCGAAGGACAGGGGCAGGCAGCAGAACACCACGTCGTCGGGGCGGTAGCCCAGCCGCGCCTGGATGGCGGCCACGGCGAACAGCACCTGGGCGTGGGTGGAGATCACCGCCTTGGGCATGGAGGTGCTGCCCGACGTGTAGATCAGTGCGACCGGGTCGGTGCCCGCGCACGGGTCGCCGGCGGGCAGGGGCTCGGACGGCGTGGCGGGCAGCTCGGCCAGCCGGTGCACGGGCACGTCGACCGACAGGCGGTCGGCGGCCTCGTCCGTGGCCAGGACGAGCCGAGGCTCGCTGTCGCCGAGGATGTGGTCGAGGTGGTAGGGGCGGATGCGGTCGCTGAGCACGACGTGCAGCGCGCCGAGCCGGGAGCAGGCGTGCACGAGCGCGGTCGTCTCCAGCGCGTGCGGTGCGAGCAGCAGCACCCGGTCGCCGCGCGTGACACCCCGGCCGCGCAGCCACTGGGCGCAGGCGAGGGACCTGGTGCGCAGGTCCCGGTAGGTCCAGGTCTGCTCGCCGCGGCGCACGGCGGGTGCGTCGGGGGTCAGTTCGGCCCGCCGGTCGAGCAGGTGGTGCAGCAGGAAGGCCGTCATCGGACCGCCTCCCGGTTCGCGCCGGCGACGGTGGTCGCGAGCAGGTCGGTGAGCGAGTCCAGCGAGTCGAACGCCTCGGGGACGATCAGGTCCGCGGGGACTTCCACGCCCAGGTCGGTCTCCAGGCGTTCCAGCACGGCGACGACCGCGATCGAGTCGAAGCCCGGCAGGTCGAACAGCGAGTGCGCCGAACGCGGCGCGCCCGGTGGTGTGCCGAGCACCGCGGCCACCGCGTGCGCGGCCCGGTCGGCCAGTTCCTGTCTCTGGGGCCGCATCAGACTTCCTTCCCGATGGTGGTGACGAGGGCGGGCAGGTCGGCGCGGGCGACCTTGCCGGTGCTGGTGCGGGGCAGGTCCGGCACGACGTGCACGGCGCCGGGCACCATGTAGCCGGGCAGCCTGGCCCGGCAGTGCGCGAGCACGTCCGCCCCGGTGAGCGCGCCGCGGTCGGGCCGGGGCACGACCAGCGCGTGCAGCCGGTGGGTCAGCTCGGGGTCGGAAACGGCGACGACCACCACCTCGGCCACGTCCGGGTGGGTGCCGGCGGCGGCCTCCACGTCACCCAGCTCGACCCGGTAGCCGCGCGTCTTGACGAGTCCGTCGCGGCGGCCCAGCAGGTGCAGCAGGCCGTCCGCGTCACGGCGGGCGATGTCGCCGGTGCGGTAGCAGCGGCGCGGTCCGGCGGGGGTCGGCAGCTCGACCGTCGCGCGAGCCGTGAGGTCCGGCCGGCCGAGGTAGCCGGGGGTGACGCAGTCGCCGGTCACCACCAGCTCGCCCTCGCCGGCGCCGTCGAACGACGCCGTGCCGTCCGCTCCGAGCAGGCCGATCAGAGTGCCGTCGACCGGGCGCCCGACGGGGACGCGGCCGTCCGGATCGGGTGGGCCGTCCAGCACGTGGCTGGTGATGACGTTGGTCTCGATCGGGCCGTAGAGGTTGGCCACCGTCGCCTGTGGGAGCGCGTGCATCAGCTCGGCGAGCGCGGCGGCGCGGAACTCCTCCCCCGCGTACAGGACGCGCCGCAGTGCGGGCAGCCCGTCGGCGCGCAGCGTCGAGCGCCGCAGCAACGCGGTCAACGCCGACGGCACCGCGTACAGGTGCGTGATCGCGCGCTCGACGAGGAACCGGTGCAGCGCCTGGGGGAACAACGCGTGCCGCTCCGGCACGGGATGCAGCTCCGCGCCCGCGCCCAGCCCGACGTAGACGTCGTAGACGGGCAGGTCGAAGTGCAGCGGCGCGTGCACGGCCACCCGGTCGCCCGGCCGCAGCGGGAACGCGGCCGCGGCCCAGTCGACGAACGCGGCGGCGTTGCGGTGGGTGATCACGACGCCCTTGGGCGTACCGGTGGAACCGGAGGTGTAGAGGACGTACGCCTCGTCGTCGGGGTGCAGCCGCGGGAAGCCGGACGCCGGGGTGCCCGGTGCGGTGACGGCGGGGACGCCGAGGTCGTCGCCGCCGATGGCGACGGCGCACGCCGAGTCGGCCACGACGAACCGCTGCCGCTCCTGCGGTGCGGACGGGTCGACCGGCACGTAGGCGCATCCGGCCCGCAGCACGGCGAGCATCGCGAGCACCGTGCCCGGCCGCTTGGTGCTGACCACGGCGACCCGGCCGCCGGGGACGACCCGGTGCAGCAGCGCCGCTGCCAGGCCGTCGACGGCGGTGGTGAGCTCGCGGTAGGAGATCGTCGCACCGGCGGCGTCGACGAGGGCGGTGGCGTCCGGTGTGCGCCGAGCCGCGGCCAGGACGCGATCGAGCACGGTGATCATGCGGCGCTCCTCGTCGTCTCGACCACCCAGCGGGCGACGGCGGTCTCCTGCTCGGTAGCGATCCGGACGGCGTCGAGCACCGAACGCGGCGCGGCCCGGCCGGCGTGGACGCGGCGGGTGGCGACGTAGGCCATTTCGGACGCCTTGCGCCACGCGGGAACCAGCTCGGCCTCGAACCGGGCGGGCAGTTCCTCCACGCCGATGCGGCGCAGCTCCGCGCGCTCGTCGATCAGCCACAGCCGGTGCAGCGACCGGTCCCGGACGAGCAGCCAGATCTGCAGCGCCAGGTTCTCCACGGCCTCCCTGCCGAGGTCGGCGTGCCCGTCGAGCAGCCGGTCGAACGAGCCGTCCCGCTCGGCGGCGAGGATTCCCTCCGCGTTGGTGCCGACCTGGTGCGGCACGTCGACCGGCGTGGGCTCGCCGACGCGGTCGAGCACGGCCCACGAACCGTCGCCGAGCGCGAGCGCCACGTCCGCCAGGCCGACCTTGGCCCTCAGCGGCACGGCGCGGCCGTAGGCGGTGGCGTTGTCGTAGGGGTCGACGACGTGCAGCACCGGTTCCCTGGACTCACCCAGCGGATCGATCCCCTCGACGACGAACCCGTGCGCCATGTGCTCGTTGCGGTGGTACGGCAGCCACGGCATGTGGAAGGCGTCGCCGACGACCAGCACGGCCCTGCCCGCGTGCAGTTCGGCGTGCCAGGCCAGCACGGCCGCTGCGACGTCACCGCCGACGTCACGCCAGCGGGGCGTGAACCCGGTTCGCGTGGCGAGCCACGTGTCCTGGTCTCGGGACGGCAGGTTCAGCCGGGGCGGCCCGTCGGAGTCCTCGATCAGGCAGAACTTCCAGCGGGACGCGAACGGGGTGCGGACGTCGTCCACCCCGGCCTGCGCCAGCAGCAGGGCGAGGTCGTCGGAGACGCAGTCCAGCAGAGCTGAGTCGACCCGGTTCAACAAAGCCGCGCACGGTGCGAACGCGAGCGATTGGACAAATGCGACCACGCAATTCCCCCCTAGAACGAATAACCGACTTGCTCAAACGAACACACACGCCGAAGAGGCGCGCACGAATACGTGTACACGCGACCAGAACGCGCCAAACCACGTTTCCCCAGACCGGGATCCGGTAGCCGCTCACTGTTTGACGGCACCCGCCCGGGCCTTTCGATTACAACTCGCAGTTCATTGGTACTGCCACACCAGGAGGGGCGCAAGTGCGAAAAAAGTTGACCGAACAGGTTTATGGATCAGCCGGGACCAGCAGCGAAACGTCATCACCCTGGCCAAACCACGCCACTCGGCCGCACCCCCCTACCGGCCGGCGCAACCAGGTTTGCTCCAGACGTACCAGCGCTGTCCGGGAATTGATCCGGAGGGGTCACAATTTTTCGTCGTCCTTTTCGGACATTGACTCTTCAGATCATTTGCCGGGTGGAGTTGTGAGTGGCACGGACTTCTGCTTCCGTGAAGTCGACGACCTTTATCGCAGAACCGGACGGAGCCATGATCGAAACCATTGTGTCGAACGCGCGCCGGGCGGCCGACGCCGCTCCGCCGGTGGGTGACCCGGCGTACACGGCCTTCGCGGACGCGGTGCGCGGACACCTCGAGGAGTGCTGGGACGAGGTGCTGGCCGCCAACGAGGCGGACGTGCGATCCGCCCGTGACGCGGGCCTGTCGCCCGCCATGGCCGAGCGGATGGGACTGACCGGCGCGCATCGCGACGCCGTGGTCGAGCTGACCCGGCGGGTCGCGAAGGACCTGCCTGAGGTGACCGCGCCGGGACCGGAGGTGCGGGGCGCCGGGCGCAGCCGGGCTCGCCTGGTGGCCAGGCCGCTGGGTGTGCTGCTCATGGTCTACGAGTCGCGCCCCATGGTGACGCTGGACAGCGCCGTGCTCGCGGTGTGCGCGGGCAACGCCGTGCTGCTGCGCGGAGGCAGCGAATGCCGCGGCTGCAACGCCGTGCTGGCCGGGGTCATCGCGTCGGCGCTGCGGGAGTCCGGCCTGCCGGAGCACCTGGCCCAGGTGTTGCTGGACACCGACCGCGCCGGCCTGCGCGAGCTGATGAAGCGCGACGACGCGATCGACGTCCTGCTGCCCCGCGGCGGCGCGGGCCTCGTGTCGTACTGCCGCACCGCGTCCCGGATCCCGGTGATCGCGGGTGGCGCGGGCGTCAACCACCTGTACGCGCACTCCTCCGCCGACCCGGACGAGGCCGTCCGCCTGGTCCTCGACAGCAAGCTGCCCGACCCCGCCGGCTGCACGGCTCTGGAGATGCTGCTGCTGGACGAGGGCCTGGCCGACGGCTTCTTCTCCGCGCTGATCGGCCAGCTGCACGAGCCGGACGTGCGGGAGCTCGTGCTGCGCGTGCCCGCCGAGGTCTCCGAGCGGCTGCCCGCCGAGCTGACCGGTGCGCTCGAAGTGCTGGAACTGGCCGGGAACGACGACGGCCGGGAGTTCCTGGACACCACGCTGGGCGTGCGTGTGGTGTCCGGTGTGGACGAAGCGGTGCGGCACGTGCGGAGGTTCGGCACCGGGCACACGGAAGGCGTCGTGGCCCGCTCGGCCGAGGTGATCGACCACTTCACCGCACACGTCGACGCGGCCGCCGTCGTGGTCAACGGTTCGTTGCGGCTGCACGACGGACCCACGATGGGCGCGGGCCCGGAGATCGCGATCAGCACCGGCCGGCTGCACGTGCGCGGCCCGGTCGGCCTGGCCGCCCTGCTCACCAGGAGCTGGGTGGTCGACGGGGGCGGGGCCGTCCGGTTCCGCCACGACGGCACCGAAGGGGAGGACCGATGACGAAGGCGGACGCCGGCGTGCGCGACGAGGTGAACGCGGCGGTGAAGAAGATGGTGGTGGCCGAGTCGAGGCTGACGATCGACCCGGCGACGGTGGGCGACACCGAGCCGTTGAACGGCGAGGTGCTGCGGGTGACCTCGGTCGGTTTCCTGTCCATGCTGATCCGGTTGGAGGACGAGCTGGGCGTGACACTGCCGGACGACCTCTTCGCGGGCCGCAGCTTCCACACCGTGGCCGACCTGGTGGACGTGGTGACGCCCACCTGCACGGGCCAGAGGGCCGGATGAGCACGCCCACCGCACCCGAGGAGGCCGGTACACGGGCGTTGAGCTGCTACACCGCGAACCTCGCCCGCTATCTGCTGCGCGACGACCCGGACGCGCTCGACGCCATCGCCCGCTCGGTGCGCCTGGCCGTGCGGGTGGACCTGCCGGGCGACGCGCTCGCGGTGTCCCATCACGCCGTGCCCCTGCACGAACTGCCGAGGGAGGGCGTGCTGGAGCACGCCTCCGCGGCGACCGGAGAATCCGCTCTGGCAGGCGTCGCCGAGGAGTTCGACCGGCGCGGCCAGGTCGTCGTCGCGGCCTCCAGCGCGGCGCTGCCGTGGTCGGTCGCCCGCGCGGAGGACAGCGCACCGCACCTGCTGCTGGTGGACGGCCGCGGCCGCGGCTGGTGGCACGTCGTGGACGACTTCTCCGCCTTGCTGCCGCAGGGACGGCAGGAGCCGTTCGAGGGGCGGGTGGAGGACGCCGCGCTGCTGTCCGCGATGGCGCCGGTCCCCGTGCGGCGACCCGAGCACCGGTTGCGCGACGAGCACCTGTTCGGCGTGCCCGTGCCGCCACCGCCGGCCGACCGCTACCGGTGGTTCGTGCTCGGCCCCCGCGGTCACCGCTCCCCCGGTCTGCCGGGTGGCTGGCGGCTCGGGGCGGACGCGATCGGGGCGCTGGGCGAGTTCTGGATCGCCTTGGGCGAACGCCCTGGCCGGGCGAGGTTCCTCGACGACGTGTGGGCCGCCTCCCAGCACCACACGTTCCGCTACGCACGGCTGCTGCACACCCGGCACCCCACCGGTCAGGACGCCGAGAAGTTCCTCGCCGCTTGCGCCGCGTGGCGCGACCTGCCGATGGCGCTGCACTTCGCCGTGCGGTCCGCCGAACGGGGCCGGTCCAGGCCGACCGTGGTCAAGGCGACGTTCGACCACCTGCACGCGGTGGAAACCGCGGCCCAGCAGGTGATCGGTCGCTACGACTACCTTTGCGCGACATGACGATCGAACTGTGGATGCGCAGCGAGGTGCGGGCCACCGAGCGCCGCGCGCCGATCACGCCGGCCGACGCCGCCTCGCTCGTGCGCGAAGGCTTCGCCGTGACTGTCGAGCGGTCCGCGCAACGCGTGCACCCGATCGAGGACTACGCCGCCGCGGGCTGCTCCGTGGCCGACGAGGGCAGTTGGGTCGACGCACCGGGGGACGCCGTGGTCGTCGGGCTGAAGGAGCTGCCGGAAGATCCACCCGCGCTGCGGCACCGGCACGTGTTCTTCGGGCACGCCTACAAGCAGCAGGAAGGCGCGGAACGGCTGCTGCGCCGGTTCGACGCGGGTGGCGGTGTGCTGCTCGACCTGGAGTACCTGACCGACGACTCCGGCAGGCGGCTCGCGGCGTTCGGCTACTGGGCGGGGTACGTCGGCGCGGCGCTGGCCGTGCTGCACCACCGCGGCGAACTCGACGCACCGCTGCGGCCCACGTCCGTGCCCGAACTGGACGCGCGGCTGGCCGGCGGAGCCCCGCTGAACGCGGTGGTCGTCGGTGCGCTGGGGCGGTGCGGTCGCGGCGCGGACCGGGCGCTCACGGCCGCCGGCGTCACACCGACGCGCTGGGACCTCGCCGAGACGCGCGATCTGGACCGGTCGGCGTTGCTGCGGCACGACGTCATGGTCAACGCCGTGCTCACGTCCTCGCCGGTGCCCCCGTTCCTGCGGCCCGCCGACCTCGACGCGCCAGGGCGTGTGCTGCGGACGCTGTGTGACGTGACGTGCGACGTCGGCTCGCCGTTCAACGTCCTGCCGATCTACGACCGCACGACCAGCTGGGAGAGCCCTGCGCGGGCGCTGCGCGACGAGCCGCCGCTGGACCTCATCGCGATCGACAACCTCCCGTCGCTGGTGCCGCTGGAGGCCACCGACGCGTTCTCCGCCGACCTGCTGCCGCTGCTGCTGGACCTGCCCCGGTCGACCTCGCCCTGGCAGCGCTGCGAGCGGCTGTTCCACGACACCGTCACATCGATGAAGGAGGCGTCCCGATGACCGACCTCGTCCCGCCCACCGGCCGGGTGCACTGGATCGGCACCGGACTGTCCACCGGCAGCGGGCTGGGCGTGCTCGCGTCGTCGCACGACGTGGTGCTGTGGGCACGCACCGAGGAGAAGGCGGAGCGGTGCCTGGCCGGGCTCGGCCTGACCGGGAAGGCGGGCGTGCGGCGGTTCGGCCACGACGCGCTGGCCGCCGAGCTGCGCGCGGGCGACGTGGTCGTGTCGATGCTGCCCGCGCCCGAGCACCCGGCCCTGGTGCGGCTGTGCCTCGACCGGAGCGCGCACTTCGCGTGCTCCAGCTACGCCTCCGACGAGCTCGTCGCGCTCGGGCAGGACGCCGCGGACCGCGGTGTGGTCGTGCTGACCGAGGCAGGTCTCGACCCCGGCATCGACCACCTGTACGCGCACCTGCTCGTGGAGCGCGCGAAGGCGGAGATCGGCGCGGACACCCCGGCGTCGGCGGTGTTCACGTCCTACTGCGGTGGACTCCCGGCCGAGCCGAACGAGTTCCGCTACCGCTTCAGCTGGGCGCCGCGCAGCGTGCTGACGGCGCTGCGCACGGCCGCCCGGTACGTGGAGAACGGACGGGAGCGGGTCGCGGAAAGGCCGTGGGAGGCGACCAGGCCTCAGACCGTCAACGGCGAGACGTTCGAGGTGTATCCCAACCGCGACAGCGTGCCGTTCATCGGGCAGTACCAGGTGCCCGGCGCCTGGCGGCTGGAGACGTTCGTCCGGGGCACCGTGCGCCTGCACGGCTGGCGCCGAGCCTGGTCCGAGGTGTTCGCCGTGCTGCGGGAGGACGACGACGACCGCGTCACCGCGCTGGCGGGCGAGCTGGCCGAGAAGTACCCGATGAACGACGACGACCTCGACCGCGTCGTCCTCTCCGTGGCGCTGACCCTCGAGACCGAGGACGGGCGGCGCTGGTCGGGCGAGTACGTGCTGGACCTGGTGGGCGACCGCGAAGAGACCGCGATGGCGCGGACGGTGTCGGTGACACTGGCGTGCGGGGTGGCCGACCTCCTGGCGGGTCGCACCGAGCCGGGCCTGCACCGGGCGACGGCGGAATCCGCCGCGCGCTGGCTGGACTTCCTGTCACAGCACGGTGTGCGAAGCGAGCTGAGGGTGCCGGCGTCTTCGAGCACGTGATGCGGTGACGTCCGTCCGAACCGGACTTCGCACTCGAACCAGGCATCGGGCGCTTTCGTCCCTGCGACTCAACGACTTGGTTGAGCCGCAGGGACAAAAGCGCTCTCCGCCCCGGTGCCGCGCCGACCACACGCGAGGAAACCCGCCATCCAGCAACGGCATCGCGCGGAAGTCCCGGACACGGCGAATCCGATTGTCGTCGATCCGGCCGACCGGCGGTCATGAGGTGAACGGCACCCGCGTCCAGCTCAGGACGGCGCGGTCGCGGGGGTCGATGGTGACGCGCAGGTAGTTGTTCACGGCGGTGGAACCGTCGACCGTGACGCGCGTCAGGTTGTTCACGGGCCGGTCGACGCCGTAGAAGGAAAGCCACTTGGAGCCGGCCGCGAGTGGCTGGTCGTCGTTGTAGACGTGGCTGTCGCCGTTGAACAGGTACACCGGGCCGTGGAAGCCGGCGGACTCGCGGGCGATGGCCTGCACGATCGGCTGGAAGGCGAAGTAGTCCTCATAGGACGGGCTGGGAACCGTGGGGTCGAACATGTCGGCCTGCGTGAGCAGGACAACCGCCCTGTTGTGGTCGGTGCGGGCCTGAGCGAACGTGTCGCGGATGCTCTGGATCACCGCGGCGGTGCGGGTGAGCACCTCGGCGGTCTGCTCCGGGGTCGGGCCGGTCTTGCCGGTCCACGGAGCCAGGCTGTTGTTGCTGCCGACGATGTGCAGCCCGGCGAACGCCACGCCGGCGCGGGTGTAGCGCACGTCCTCCGGGATGCCCTGAGCGGCCTGCGAGATGACCTCGGCCGGGTGCTGCCCGAGGGTGTGGCCCGGCTCGGGGAAGAAGACCGAGCGGATCTCGGCCAGACGTTCGAGCGGGTTGTAGGCGCCGTTGTTGGTTCGGTGGCAGTCGGTCCACTCGTTGTCGCCGACGGTGTAGACCAGCGGATCGGTGAACCTGTCGAACTGCGCCTTCACCCAGGTGAAGTACTCGTCGCTGCACACGGACGAACCGCTCTTGATGTCGCCGAGGTGGTCGACGAACTGCACCTGCGGATCATCGTTGATCTGCTGCACCACGCGCGGGAACCTGGCGATCTGGTCGGCGCCGTAAGGAATGTCGCCGATCACCGCGAAGGTGTACCTGCCCCCGTGCCCGTTGCCGTGGTCGTCGGCGTGATCGGGTGTGACCGCGGCACCGGCCGGCCCGATCCCGAACGCAGCCAGGGTGAGACTTGCGGCGATGACAGCAATGCGACGAGCTTTCACAGTTCTCCCCTTCCCGGCGAACACCGCTGGACTCTCTGCCGCGCTGCTGAACGACGCACGACGTTGCAGTCGCACCCGGATGAACAGAAGTCGTACCAGAAAGGTCCGAAAGCGCGAAACCGCAAGCCTGTGACGGAACCTTCCACTACGACCCGATCTGCACGTCTTGCCTGTTCGGAGCCTGGATTTCGCTCAGTCACAAGACCGCCGGCGGGTGGAACTCCCCCAGGCCCGAGACGGTGTCCCGGTCCAGCCAGTAACGGCGCGGCTCCGAGAGATACACGTCCACACTGACTGCGCGAATTCCGGGGATTCCGGCCAGTTCCGCGTCGACGAACGCGGCCAGCGCGGCGCGATCGGCCACCAGACCTGTGCACAGGACGGAGATGTCGCTGGCGACGTGCACGCTGACGCGGGTCTGGGGCAGCCTGTCCAGGCGGCGCATGACGGCGGGCGTCTCGCCAGGGGCGACTCGCAGTCGGAGCAGGAACGGGGTGCGGAACCCGAGCCATTCCGACACGGCTTCGAGTCGTGGGCGGACCCACTTCTCGTCGAGGACGCGGCGGACGAGGCGATGTGCCGTCGAGGTGGGCAGTCCCGCGGCGCGGCCGATGCTCGCGGCGGAGGCTCTGGCGTCCCGCATCAGCAGTGCGACCACGGTGCGTTCGGCGTCGCTCAGGGGTTTGCCGGTCGCGGTCGCGTTTCCCTCGGTCCGGTCGCCGGTCAGGGCCAGCAGCTCGGCCCGTTCCGCGTCGGTCAGGAAGCCGGGGTCCCAGCTGAAGCCGCGGCGCAGGGTGGTCAGGGCGGGCAGGGCGTTGACGCGGCGCACGCCCCGGATGGAGAACAGGCGGTCGATCGCCTCGCTGGTGGCAGCTTCCGACGGGGCGTGCACCACCGCGTAGACCGGGTAATCGCCGGAGATCTGCGCCAGCAGCTGCACGTGCGGCACGGAGCGCAGCCGGCCGAGGACGGCGAGCGGAGTGGCGCCCGTGACGTCGAGGAACAGGTGAACCGGCATCGCGGTGGAGTGCACGCCCCAGTCGGCCTGACCGATCACGCGGATCATCCGCGCGTCGTGCAACCGGTTGAACCTGCGTTTGAGCGTGCTCGCGTCGGCGGCGAGCACTTCGCCGATGTCGTCCCACGTGGCACGCGGCGCCAGGTGCAGCGCGCCGATGAGGCGGCGGTCGAACTCGTCGAGCTTCGGAGGAGCCATCATCCCGCCTCATGTGCCAGTAATTCCCACTGAATCGGTTACACGCTAGCGAATCTTCCATCTAATGGTCACTGTATGCCGAAAGTTCCCTCAAGCGCCCCGACGAGGTACCGATGACCACCACCGCCGAACCGCAGTCGAGAGTGCTGCGCGCCGCGTTCCGCTGCGTCGCCGCCATCGAGAAGGCAGGCAACCGGCTGCCCAACCCGTTCTGGCTCTTCTGGCTGTTCGCGGGCGGTGTGGCCGTGCTGAGCGCCGTGCTCGCGGCGATGCACGTCCACGCGGTGAACCCGGCGACGAACAAGGTCGTCGAGGTCGCCGGCCTGCTCAGCAGGGACGGGCTCACGCTGGTCGTCGCGAACGCCGTCGAGAACTTCGCGAGTTTCCCGCCGCTGGCCACGATCCTCACCGTGATGCTGGGGATCGGCGTCGCCGAGCGGAGCGGGCTGCTCTCGACGATGCTGCGGCGCATGGTCGCGCGGGTGCCGGCCAAGTACCTGACCTTCGCGCTGTCGATCACCGCCATGGTCAGCCACGTCGTCGGTGACGCCGCGTACATCACGCTGATCCCGTTGGGAGCGCTGATCTTCCGCGCGGCGGGCCGCAGTCCGGTGCTCGGCTGCATCATCGCCTACGTCTCGATCTCCGCGGGCTACGACGCGTCCCCGGCGCTGACCAAAACCGACGTGCTGCTGTCGTCGATCTCCACCGCCGCGGCCCGCACGATCGACAAGCACCACGTCGTCACGCCGGTGGCCAACTACTTCTTCGGCCTCGCCTCGTCGTTCCTCATCGCGACCGTGATCACGGTCGTCGTGGAGACCGTCCTCGCGCGACGCTCGGACCTGGAGGCGGACCAGCCGAGCACCGAACTGGAGGCCGCCGAACGCGACGCGATGACCGTGACCCCGCAGCAGCGCCGCGCGCTGCGGGTGACCGGCCTGCTCGCGCTGGGTTTCATCGCACTCGCGGTGATCTGTCTGGTCCCGGCGTCGTCACCGTTGCGCGGTGAAGGCGGCGGCATCGTCAACTCGCCGCTGATCACCGGCATCGCGGTGGTCCTGGGTGTGTTCTTCGCGGTCGTCGGCACCGTCTACGGCCGCCTGACCGGAACGCTGCCCGCCGCGCGCGACGTCGTCGCCGCCATGGCCGACGGAGTCCGGTCGATGGCGCCCATCCTCGTGCTGTTCTTCGCCATCTCCCAGTTCCTCGCCTACTTCAAGTGGACCAACATCGGCGAAGTCCTGGCCATCACCGGGGCCGAGGCGGTGCGGGACCTGCGGTTGCACGGCTGGGTCGTGCTCGTCGGCATCGCCGTGCTGATCACCGTGATGAACCTCGTCATCACCAGCGGATCGGCACTGTGGTCGCTGGCCGCACCGGTGCTCGTACCGATGCTCATGCTGGTCGGCATCGACCCCGAGACCACCCAGGCCGTCTACCGCGTCGCCGACTCCGTCACCAACTGCGTCACCCCGATGAGCCCGTACTTCGTGATGGCCCTCGGATTCATCCAGCAGTACCGCAAGTCAGCGGGCATCGGCACGCTGGCCTCGTTCACCATCCCGATCGCCGCCGTGGTCTGGATCGTCTGGGTCGCGTTCTTCGTCGCCTGGTACCTGCTGGGCGTCCCGTTCGGGATCAGCGCCTCATGACACACGACCTCACGGCGGACATCGTCGCCGACATCCTCTCCCTCGTGAACCACGAGACGTCAAGCCACGACCTGCCCGGCCTCGCCGCGGGACTGGACCACCTGCGAGACCTGGCCACGGCCCGGCTCGGACCACCCGACGTGCAGCGGCGCCACCGCGGCGACGGATGCGGTGACACCGCCACGCTGACCTACACCGGCACCGGTCCCGGACACGTCGCCCTGATCGGCCACTACGACACGGTGTGGCCGCCCGGCACCCTCGCCGACTGGGCACCACCCGCGGCCGGCCGCAGCCCGAAGCTCGGCGGTCCGGGCATCTTCGACATGAAAACCGGTCTGGCACAAGGAATCTGGGCCCTGAAACTGGCCAGGGACGCCGGTGGACCGGTGCCGACGGTGACGTTCGTCTTCAACGGCGACGAGGAGATCGGCTCACCCTCCTCACGCCCGATCATCGAACACACGGCCGCCGAGGCCGACGCGACCCTGGTGCTGGAACCCTCCGCCGACGGCGCGGTCAAGACCGCCCGCAAAGGCACCGGAACGTTCACGGTGACCGCCACCGGCATCGAGTCGCACGCCGGGCTCGCCCCCGAGGCCGGAGCCAGCGCCGTCCACGCGCTGGCCGAGTTCGTCACCGCCGCCTCGGCAGTCGCCGCACCGGACGCGGGCACCACCGTCAACGTCGGCCTGATCAACGGCGGCACCGGCGCCAACGTCGTCGCCGGCCGCGCCACCGCGACCATCGACATCCGCGTCCGCACCCAGCAGGAAAAGGACCGGGTCGACGCCGAACTGAAAGCGATCAGAACCAGCGACCCCCGCGTGCGCATCGTCATCACGCACGGCTGGAACCGGCCGCCGATGACCCTGAACGCCGCATCGGCCCGGCTGCTCGACCTCGCCCGCGCCGTCGCCCAGGACCAGGGCCACGACCTGCGCGACGCCGCGGTCGGTGGCGCGAGCGACGCGAACTTCGTCGCCGCGCTCGGCCTGCCGGTGCTGTGCGGGTTGGGCGCCGTCGGCGGCGGCGCCCACGCGCGGGAGGAGTTCATCTGTCCAGACACCGTCCAGCCGCGGACCGCACTGCTCGCCGGACTGCTGACCCGGCTGGCGACCTGGCACCGCAACCCGCAGTCAACCTGAGGAGTGGTCAGTCGCTCAGCAGAACCCGGTCGACCACGAGGTGTCCCCGCACACCGGTGGCCTGGCCGACCGCCCGCACCTGGGCGCTCTGCCCCCGCAGGCCGCTGACGTCCCAGCCGACCGATACCGGCTGCAACACGGAGATCCTTCGCACCGCCCTTGCCGTACACGTGCCGCAGCGGATCGCCTGCTCCGGAGGATGGCGCTCCTGCACCAAGGACGAGCGGATCAGAGCTGCCGCGTCCGCGCTGCTGAACCGCGAACCGACGCGGCCGGCTGGATCTTCGTGTCGACGCCACCGGTGTAGCCGAGCCGTCCCTTGGTGACGACGATGACGATGAGGCTCAGCACGCCGAGGCCGAGCACAGGCCCCCAGAGCAGTTCTTCACCGGCGTCGGGGAAGAACTCGGAGAAGGCGACGGACTGGAAGTTGTTGATCGAGCAGTGCAGCAGCATGACCAGGGGCAGGCTCTGGCGTCCCTTGTTGTAGACCAGGGTGATCAGGAAGCTCATCTCCATGGCCATCACGGCGAAGCGGGCGATCGTTTCAGCGGTGACGTCGGGACCTGCCCAGGGGGTGAGGAACAGCGGCAGGTGCCAGGTGATCCACAGAACGCCGAGGACGAACGTGGCGATCATCGGCTGGTGGCGCTGCTGGAGCCGGCTGAGGGCGAAGTCCCGCCAGCCGGGTTCCTCGGCCAGGCCGGTCGTGAAGAACTGGAGCACCAGCATCGGCACGTAGACGACCAGCACCATCAGCGAGGGCACCCGGAAGCCTTCGGCGTCGGTCGCCGCCAGCGTGCCGAGCAGGACCGCCACGGGGACGGCGAACAGAGCGAACGCGTACCACAGGACGCCGGCGCGGAACTGGAAGAGCCGCTTGCGCCACCGTCGCAGACCTTCGCGGCCCTCGGTGGCGGCGGTGACGGTGAACGCGGCGGTCAGCGGGCCGAGGTACGCGCCGGGCAGGATCGCGGTGAGCTGGTTGCCCATCAACAGGTCCGGGTACCGGAAGTGCAGGACGCCGAACCCGTCCAACGACAGGATGTAGGGCACCCAGGCCAACCAGCTGATGCCGTTGGCCAGGGCGAAGAACGTGATCAGCGGGAAGCGCCGGACCAGCGTCTGCCAGCGGTGGGAAGCGGCGCGGCCGGAGCCCGCAACGGGGATCGAAGTCATGGTCGGAAGACTAGGAATCGATCTTGCGGGGGTCAGTGCAGTCAAGGGGCGTTCTCATGGTGGAGCCTGCTCCACCGCCATGGACGTCGCTGTGCACGGCTGGCCGTCCACGCAAACTCATAGCCGCCAAGGGTGCACGCCGGCCTCAGACGAGCCGGAACCGATGAGCCTTGGGAGCAACTCCGCGCGTCGAACATGCCAGAACGGTCCTCAATGGACCTGAACTGACCCGCGCTCACCTGCCAGGGTGTTGTTTCCGCAGGTCGGCGCGGTACCGGCGCCATAGTTCACACAGAAGGAGTCCTCGAGCCGACCTCAACTCCGCTCAACTGCGCCAAACCGCAGGTCAACAGGTCTGAACGGAGGCGTACGACGATCACGGCACAGGTGAGCACTTAGTACTTCCGGGAGCAGGACACGACCGGATCTGATAGCTCCGAACGCACGCTCATGCCGAAGTGCGGGCAGGCGGTGAGGTGGTTCAAGGGCGCTGGAGGGCGTTGCGGACCAGGTCCAGTGTCTGGTCCGCGGTGAGGCCGAGGTGGCGGCAGGCGGCGGTGAAGTCGCGTGCGAGCTGGTCGGTGCGGGCGCGTAGCGAGTTGCCGGCGTCGGTGATGATGGCTCCACGTCCTCGGCGTAGTTCGACCAACCCCTCGTCGCGTAGTTGCTGGTATCCGCGCAGGACGGTGTGCAGGCCGACACCGAGGGCCGCGGCGGCTTCCCGGGCGGGGGGCAGGCGGTCGCCCGGCTGGATCGAGCCGTCGGCGATGCCCGCGCGGACCGATTGGGCGACCTGGTCGGCGAGTTGCACCGGGGAGGACGGGTCAATGGCGATCAGCATCGGCGGGTCAGGCTCCCGTCGTCGTACCGGTGGTCCGTTCGCGGGCCAGCTGGCCGTTGATCAGCGCGACGGCGGCCACCGGGTCGCGGAGACTCACGATGAAGGGCCGGTCGCCGGTCAGCCGCAGGATCACCACGGGCCCGCGTCCGGTGACGTACCCACGGCACCGCTTGTTCTCGGTAAGCCCCCAGCCCGCGACCGGGGCATGCTCAGCGATCTCGGCCTGCCGCACGTGCTCGTAGGGCACGCGGCGTCGCGCGCGGCCGAGCAGTGGCAGGGTCACCAGCACGCCGGTGCTGTCGATCTGGATTCGTGCCGTGGCCTGCAACACCATGAACAGCCCCAGCGCCAGCAGCATCACGGCGGCGCCGGACGCAGACATCCCCAGCAGCGCCAGCGGCGCACACAACACGAGTACAAGGCCGACCACCCGAGCCTTGACCGACCACACCACTTGGCTGAACATCGCCCGTTCGGTCCGGCCCAATCGCCTGGCCGGCAGGTCCGGTGCAGGAGCCTCAGCCGCTTCCGGCAAGGTTGGTGCAGGGCCGGCCAGCAACCATCCCACGGCTCCACCACACAGCCCAACCACCGGTGGCAGCGCGTCGTACCACCATGCCATTGGCTGGCTGGGATAACCGTGCACGTCGAGCACGGACAGCACGCCGACGGCCGCGCTGAGGGCGGCCGTCGTGCTGGCCCCCCAGCTGCCCGCGACCAGCACCCGTTGCAGGTGCGGCCACTGCCGCACCCGCCAGACCACTGCCCCGAACACGGCCGCCCACAACAGGCAGTACAGCCATTCAGCGCTCCACGACGACCAGGTCGGGGCGAGGTAGGCATACCCCGACCCCACCCGTGACCAGCCCTGCACGTACGCGTGATCCGGCAAGCGATCCCCGTAGACCGCCACCAGCAGCCACGGCACTGCCGCCACACACGCCATCGGAGCCACGGCCAGTACCAGCCAACGGAGCCGACCGCCACCCGCCCACTCTCGGAACCTCACCATCGCCCCACCCCTGATTGTTACTAAAGTAGCGTAACAAGCACTACCATTAGGTGGCAGTCTCGCGGGCTTGTCAAGTGCACCGCAGCGGGAACACAACACACGCTCGTGCTGCGAGTCGAGATCCGCGAAGTCGGTGCCGAGTTTCCTGATCTTCGCGCTGGAAGCGGCACGATCTCCTAAGCTCCGCCCGTGAAGCGACTGATCGTGGCCGTCCTGTGCCTGGTTGCGGCCGCCTGCGGCGCCCCGGGCCCGAGCTCCGACCCGACCTCGACGTCCACTTCGGCCTCCACGACGGCGTCGAAGCCTGCTGACGACTCGCAGGCCGTCCTCCGCGCGTTCGAAACCTGCATGAAGGCCGTTGAGGCCAAGGACGGCGCCGCGGCCCTACCGGTGTTGACGAGCAGCACCTTCACCACGTACGACCAGATCAGGCAGCAAGCCCTCACCGGCACCGAGCAGACGCTCCCCGCCTTGGGACTGAACGGCCGGCTGCTCGCGTACGCGATGCGCGGCGACCTGGACCACGCGATGCTGCGCACCGCATCGCCTCAGGACCTCGCGAAGGCGATCATCGACAAGGGGCTCGTCGGCGACGACAGCCTCCGCGACGTCGCCCTGGGCAAGCTGACCATCAACAACGGCAAGGCGTTGGCCAGGGTGACCGTTCGTGGTGAAGCGTCGACGGAGCTGTTCGGCTTCGCCCTCGAGGACGGCGCGTGGAAGTTCGACCTGCCGGCCGTGGCCGCCTTCTCGGAGCAGGCGCTGAACGGGCTCAAGAACCAGCAGGGCCTGACCGCCGACCAGCTGTTCGACCAGCTCCTCACCACGAAGTACGGCCCGGCCAAGGCCGCCGATGTCCGCAAGCCCGTCGGCGCCTGACTCCCCGGCGAACGCACTCACCTGCCGCCGAGGGGTGCCGACCTCGAACACGCACTCATGTCGACGTCGTCGGGTGCCTTCAGCGTGCACCTGGCTCGTTGACGCAGTTGCATGGTTTTCCTGGCTCCGCTTCCGATCCGTGACCGCGCAGGCAACGCGTTGGTGGGGTTTCGTGTCGTCACCGATGTGGAGTTGGAGCGCGCGGGTGATCGGGTGGGCGTTCCGGCGTCCGTGGTCGTGGTCGAGCACGCGGACTGCGTGCTCATGATGTTCGACAGCTGGCGAAGGCAGTGGGAACTGCCGGGAGGAGCACGCGAGCCGGGCGAGACGCCGCGTCGGACCGCGGTTCGGGAGCTGCACGAAGAGACTGGCATCCGCGGACTGGAACCGGACGGCGTCGCGGTGGCCGAGTTCGATCTCATCAACCCGGACCGGCACGAACTGCTCGCCGTCTACCGGGTCCGGCTCCAGGCCGCGCCCCGCCTGCTGGTCGACGCCGAGGCGCTCGGCTTCCTGTGGTGGCCACCGTCGGACGCCGTGGGTGAGGACATGACCCCGCTCGACGCCGAGATCGCCAGACGCGTCATCCAACTCTCGACCGAGTGAAACGACCGGACCAGACCCTCGACGTCCGCCCTCGCCGGCGGGCGGATCAGCCGCGGACACGGCCTCGTCCAGCGCGATGAGTGTCTTCTCCGGGCGCCCTGGTCGCGAAGTCCCCGCCGGGGGCTCCCGCTGCCTGGACGTCTACACGACGAAACCGCGTTGCCGGCAAAGCGTTTCCGGTCGACCGGCGGGGTTAGGCGCAATTTCGAGGGGTAGTTCGGTACGAGTGGGACCCACCCCTGGCTTGGACGGGGCGGTGGGCCTGACCGCGCTCGGGACGTCGTCCAAAACCGTGGCGAGCTCTCCGCGTGCCGCGGTGTCACCGGCGCTGTCCGCCGGAGTCGGCCACCGAGCCAGGTCGATCGGCTCCGCGCCAGTGGTGCGGAGCACGCGAAGGAGAATCCGTGGAACTGACTGCTACGACCACCATCCGCAAACCCGTGGAGGAGGTGTTCGCGTTCTGGCGCGATCTGCAGAACCTCCCGGTGTTCATGGGACATCTCGAGGAGATCCGCACGACCGGTGACCGGACGAGCCACTGGGTCGCCGACGCCCCGTTCGGCAAGGACGTCGAGTGGGACGCGGAGATCACCGACGAGGTGCCCGCCGAGAAGATCGCCTGGCGGTCGACCGGTGACGCCGAGGTGCCCAACGCCGGCACGGTCCGGTTCGTGGCCGCCCCGGACGGCGAGAGCACCGAGGTCCACGTCGGCCTGGTGTACGAGATTCCGGGCGGCGCGATCGGCAAGGCGGTCGCCCGGTACTTCGGCGAGGAACCGCACCAGCAGCTCGACGACGACCTGCGCCGGCTCAAGCAGGTGCTGGAGACCGGTGAGGTCGTCCGGTCCGACGGCGCCCCGTGGGGCAAGCGGGCGCGCGAGGAGTTCCCGCAGCGCCCGGCACAACCGCTGTCGGACGCCGAACTGGAGAAGGGACCGGACGCGTGAGGGCGAACACCTGGGCGGGCCGCAACGAGGTCGAGGTCCGCGACGTGCCGGACCCGAAGATCCTCAACGCTCGCGATGCCGTCGTGCGGATCACCTCCACCGCGATCTGCGGCTCGGACCTGCACCTGGTCGACGGCTACGTGCCGACCATGCAGGACGGCGACGTCCTGGGCCACGAGTTCATGGGCGAGGTCGTCGAGGTCGGCTCAGGGGTCGCCCCTGATCGGCTGCGCGTCGGGGACCGGGTCGTGGTGCCGTTCCCGATCGCCTGCGGCGCGTGTGCCGCCTGCGCCGCGGAGCTGTACTCCTGCTGCGAGAACTCCAACCCGAACGCCGGGATCGCGGAGAAGATGTTCGGGCACCCCGTCGCGGGGATCTTCGGCTACTCGCACCTGACCGGCGGGTTCGCCGGCGGGCAGGCGCAGTACGCGCGCGTGCCGTTCGCCGACGTCGGCCCGTTGAAGATCGAGTCGGATCTCACCGACGAGCAGGTGCTGTTCCTCTCCGACATCCTGCCCACCGGCTACATGGGTGCCGAGATGTGCGACATCCAGCCCAGCGACGTGGTGGCGGTCTGGGGCGCCGGCCCGGTCGGCCAGTTCGCGATGGACAGCGCCAGGGTCCTCGGCGCCGCGAAGGTCATCGCCATCGACAAGGAGCCCTACCGCCTGCGGATGGCCGAACAGGCCGGCCACACGCCCGTGAACTTCGACGAGGTCGACGTGCGCTCCCGCCTGCTGGAACTGACCGGCGGACGCGGACCCGACAAGTGCATCGACGCGGTCGGCCTGGAAGCCACCCACGGCAGCGCGCACATCTCCGCCTACGACCGGGTCAAGCAGGCCGTGCGCTCGGAGACCGACAGGCCTCACGCACTGCGCCAGGCCATCACGTCCTGCCGCAGCGGCGGCGTGGTCTCGGTGATCGGCGTGTACGGCGGCCTGATCGACAAGTTCCCGGCCGGCGCGTGGATGAACCGCTCGCTGACCCTGCGCACCGGGCAGTGCCACGTCCACCGCTACATGAAGCCGCTGCTGGAGCGCATCGAACGCGGGGAGATCGACCCCACCCGGATCATCACCCACACCCTCCCGCTGGACGAAGCGGAACGCGGCTTCGAGATGTTCAAGAACAAGCAGGACAACTGTGAGAAGGTCATCCTCAAACCCTGACTGGCACCCGCTTTCGGTCACTGCGGTGAGCACAGTGACCGAACGTGGCGTCGGCGAGTCGGGTCCACAGTGGACGCGGCGATCACCGGGGCGATCGAGGCCGCTCCGCGTCAGGTGGCGCACTGCCCGACGCCCTCAACCGACGGTCACACCGTTGATCTGCGGAGTTTGGCGCGCAATGCCCGGCGGGCGACCGGCCCGAGATCGTCGACCACCTGCCTGCCGCGCTGGTGCAGGGCCACGGCCGCGGCCAGGCCACCGATGCCGCCACCTGCGACGACGATCCGTCCGGTCATCTCTCCCTCAAAACACACCGGAAACGCTAGGTGTTCACGGCTTCTGCCGCGCGCATCAGCAGGTCGAGCGCGTGGCGGTGCGCCGTGAGCTCGCCGAGGTGCCGCGCGACGAGCTCGCGCTGGGCGGCGACGTCGGCGTCGGCCCACGCCCGCAGGAACCCCGACTGCTGC
Source organism: Lentzea sp. NPDC004782 (assembly GCF_040609115.1). Lineage (NCBI taxonomy): Bacteria > Bacillati > Actinomycetota > Actinomycetes > Pseudonocardiales > Pseudonocardiaceae > Lentzea > Lentzea sp. NPDC004782. The sequence continues at coordinate 16,051 of NZ_JBEXJN010000047.1, read as the reverse complement.
TTGCACCGGACGTCCACCAGCGCCGCCCTGCGTTCCGGCCCGGTGGGACGCAGGCCGTTTCTGCGCTCGGCTTCGGACAGCGTGCGGTGGGCGGCGATCCGCTTCTCACCCCAGTACTGGTACGGCGCCTCGACCGGGTTGTCGTAGTGCAGGCCGGCCCTGGCCGCGCAGTCCCGCCACGCCTGCGCGGCCTGCTGGACCGGCGGGGTGTCACGGGACGCGCGCCACGCCTCGTCGTCGAGACGGGGCAGCGGGCTGGTGGCGGGCTCGCCCAGCAAGCGGTTCGTGGCTCCCAGGCACCCGCCGTCCGGTCCGTCGCGGAGGAGCTGCGAGAGGCGCGACGCCGGGTCGATCAGCAGCTCCCACGGGACGACGCGCTCCGGCGGTTTGTCCAGCGAATAGCCCCATTCCCAGGCCGTGTGCCGGGACGCGAGGCCGTACCGGTCGGCGCGGCCTGCCCGCATCCTGCCGGTCGGCAGTGGCGGCAGGTCGGCGCCGAGCTGCCGCACGCACCGCCAAGTCATCAGGTACCTCGCCCGTGCGACGACCGCCAGCTCGGGTTCGGTGAGGCCGAACGCGTCCAGCGGGTACGCCACCGCGTCGAGGTCGATGTCGGCGGGAACGCCCTGCTGCTTCTCACCGCAGAGGGTGAGAAGCAGCAGGACGATCATCGTCAGACGTACTAGCACTGGAGGATGGCCCACTCGTTGCGGTCGTTCTCCCACAGCGCGACGTCGCGGACACCCGTGTTCGGCTGTGTCCGGAACACCTCGGTCGCGCCCTCGTAGACCTTCGTGAAAGCGCCACCGGTCTGCCGGTCCCAGTAAGAGCTGGCGGTGCGGTACAGCGCGCCGGTGAAGTCGTGGATGCCGCAGCGCGCCCAGCCCTGGTACCTGCCCTGGCAGTCGGAGTGCTCGTAGAACAGCACCCAACCGCGGTCCGGCGTTGCCGAGCACGCCAGTGGTGCGACGGGCTCCTGGCCGGCGGCGTTGGCCACCGCGGGCCCGAGCAGGCCCAGTGCCGCGGCGACGGCGAAGATCACCGCGAGCATTCGGTTCCTGGACAAGACGATTCCCCTTCCTTCGCGATGGTCAGTGCCACTGCTGTGTGCCCACGCCGCCGTCGCATCTCCACTGCTGAGCGCGAGCACCGTCGTAGGTGTAGGAGTCGGCGATCTCCAGGCACTTGCCGCTGTTCTTGTTGATCAGCCGATAGCCCGGCTCGCCGCCCCATTGGACCCAGTACCACTGCTGCGTCGCACTGCCGTCGCAGGTCCACTGCTGGGCGCGGGCGCCGTCGTAGGTGTAGGAGTCGGCGATCTCCAGACACTTGCCGCTGTTGGAGTTTCTGAGCTCCCACGCGGCGCCGACCCCGTGCATGTACCAGTGCTGAGTCAGCACGCTGCTGTCGCAGGTCCACTGCTGGGCACGGGCACCGTCGTAGGTGTAGGAGTCGGCGATCTCCAGACACTTGCCGCTGTTGTGGTTCACCCAGGTCGTGGTGAAGTCGAGCGCCGCCGGATCGGCCTGCGCGGCGGGAACCGCCAGTACCGACACGGCCACGATCGCCGTCAGCGCCGGCCAGAGTCTTCGCAGTTGCATGGTCTTCCCCTCAGTTGGCGTACTGGTCCTCGGTGTGGTTGATGTCGCGGTCGCCCTGCCCGGCGATCAGCCCGATCACCGCGGGGCCGGGCATGTGCTTTCCCCCTCGCGACGCCGTATGTCTAGTGCGATCGGGTTGTCTTCGTTCGGTCGCCGGACGATGAACGACAAGGGCTGAACAATGCGCACGGGGCCGGCACTTGGGGAGGTTGTCGATGCCACGTGGGGAACGTCCGCTCGATCCGGGGGACACGCCGCTGCTGCGGTTCGCGGCGGATCTGCGGAAACTGAGGGAGAAGAACGGAAGCCCGCCCTATCGCGAACTGGCCACGCGAGCGCATTTCTCGGCGGCCGCCCTGTCCGAGGCGGCGAGCGGGCGGAAACTGCCGAGCCTCGACGTGACGACCGCGTACGTGCGGGCCTGCGCGGGCGACGCCGAGCAGTGGGAGGAACGCTGGCACGAGCTCGCCGCCCAGCTGGCCGCGGAGAGCCCGCCGCCGGAGCAGGATGACTCCCGCGCGCCGTACGTGGGCCTCGGGGCGTTCCAGCTCGAGGACGCCGATCGGTTCTTCGGGCGCGAGCGGCTCGTCGAAGAGCTGCTGGCCGCCTTGTCCCGCACCAGGTTCGTCGCCGTGTTCGGCGCGTCGGGCTCGGGCAAGTCGTCGTTGCTGCGCGCGGGTCTGCTGCCCCGCTTGGAATCCGCCGTCCTGGCCACGCCGGGGCCGCGGCCGGTGCAGGAGCTGGCCCGGCGACTGACGGAGCTGGACGGCCCGGATCCCGTGCTCGTGGTGGACCAGTTCGAGGAGATCTTCACGCTGAGCCGCGACACCGGGACGCGGGCGGAGTTCGTCCGGATGCTGGTCGGCGCACCGTGCCGCGTGGTCATCGGGGTGCGGGCGGACTTCTTCGCGCACTGCACCGCCTTTCCCGAGCTGGTCGAGAAGTTGCGCGACGGGCAGATCACCGTGGGGCCGATGACCGCGGCCGAGCTCCAGCGCGCGACCGTGCAGCCGGCCGTCCAGGTGGGATGCGCGCTGGAGAGTGCGTTGCAGGCGACGATCGCCGCCGAAGCCGCCGTACAACCCGGTGTGCTGCCGTTGCTGTCCCACGTGCTGCTGGAGACGTGGCGGCGAAGACGCGGGAACACGCTGACGCTGCGAGGTTTCCAGGCCGCGGGCGGTCTCGCGGGCGCACTGGCCCAGACGGCCGAGTCGGTGTACGGCGGCCTGACGGAACGTCAGCGACTGGTGGCGAGAAGCCTTTTCCGGCGGCTGACCGCTGCCGGCGAGGACACCGGTGACGTCAAACGGCTCGTGGCACATGACGAGCTGGACGACGACCCGAACCTCCGCGTCGTGCTCCAACGCTTCACCGCCGCACGCCTGCTCACCTCCGGACGCGACGGCGTCGAACTGGCGCACGAGGCGCTGCTGCGGCGCTGGCCGAGACTGCGCGACTGGCTCGCGGAGGACGAGGAAGGCCTGCTGCTGCACCGCGGGCTGACCGAGGCGACGCAGACCTGGGAGTCGCTCGGCAGGGACCCCGGCGCGCTGTACCGGGGTGTCCGGCTCAGCCTCACCCGTGACTGGGCGGTACCCCACCTGGACGCGCTCAGCACGCGCGAACGGGCGTTCCTGCACGCCAGCACGACGGCGGAGCTCCGGCGCACCCGCCGCGCGCGTCAGCTGGTCGTGGCGCTGGTGATCCTTCTCGTGCTGGCCGTCACCGAGGCGGGCTACGCCATGCACGCCGAGAGCACCGCGGCCCGGCAACGCGACGTCGCGCTCTCCCGGATCGTCGCGGGCAAGGCCGACGCGTTGCGCCGCACGAACCCGGCGCTCGCCGCCCAGCTCAGCCTCGCGGCGTACCGCCTGTCCCCCACCGAGGAGGCGCGCACGAGCCTGCTCGGAACGTTTCCCCTGCCGTACAGCCGATTGCGCGGCCACACGGGGCACGTGAACACCGTCGCGTTCAACGCGGACGGGCACACGGTCGTCACGGCGAGCCACGACGGCACGGCGAAGCTGTGGGACACGGCGCAGGGCAAGGAGATCGCCACGTTGACCGGCCACCAGAGCACCGTCAACGCGGCGGCGTTCAGCCCCGACGGACGCACAGTTGCCACGGCGAGCTGGGACCACACGGCACGGCTGTGGAACTCCGACGACCGCGCCGGACGCGCCGTTCTGAGCGGACACGCCCGGGAGGTCAACGCCGTGGCGTTCAGCCACGACGGCACGCTGGTCGCGACCGCGAGCACCGATCGGACCGCGAAGATCTGGGACGTGCGCACCGGCGCGGAGGTCACCACGCTGCGCGGGCACACGGACGGGATCGTCGCCGTCGCGTTCGGCAGCGACCGCGACGTGGTGGCCACGGCGGGCTGGGACCGCCACCCCGGCCTGTGGCGGCTCTCCGACCCCGAGCACCCGGTGTTCCTCACCGGGCACACAGCCCCGGTCGTGTGGCTGGCGTTCAGCCCGGACGGCCGCGTCCTGGCCACGGCCGGTCAGGACGGCGCCGTGCTGTTGTGGGACACCACCGATCCCCGCGACCCGATCCTGCTCAGCAAGATCACCGGCCACGACGGAATCGTCCGGTCGGTGGTGTTCCGCGGTGACGGCCGTGTCCTCGCCACCGCGGGCGTCGACCAGACCACCCGCCTGCTGGACGTCTCGAACGCCCGGTCACCCAGGCAGATCGCCGTGTTGACCGGGCACGGCAGTGCGGTCGTGTCGGTCGCGTTCAGCCCGGACGGGCACACGCTCGCGACCGGCAGCGACGACGACACGGCACTGCTGTGGAAGGTTCCCGAGCTCCCCCTCGACGACGCCGGGCAGGCCGGCCGGTTGGTGTGCGAGACGGCCCGTCCCGCGATCACGCGGGCCGAGTGGGAGCAGTACTTCCCCGGACTCGGCTACGAGCCGCCGTGCACCTGACGGCCGCGAACGTGTCCGATGCGGACAGTGAGGTGCGCCCGTCCGACCTGGTGACCGGGGGTGATGAGCTCGACGGCTTGGACGCCGTCCGGCGGTCGGCGCCGATCCGGACACCTGGCTCGACGATGGCGGCGCCCGCCGGCACCGCCGATACTCACCGCGAGGCGAGGAGGATCGATGACGGCCGAACCACCGGACGACGAACCCGACTACCGGTTCACGCTGGCCAACGAACGCACGTTCCTCGCCTGGATCCGCACCGCGTTGGGCCTGCTGGCCGCCGGTGTCGCGGTGCGGCAGCTCGTGCCGCCCTTCGCCCTGCCCGGCGCCACCACGGCGCTCGCACTGGTCTGCGTCGGCCTGGCCTCGATGGTCGCGGCGGCGAGCTACCCGCGGTGGCGGCGCGTGCAACGGGCGATGCGGGCCGGCGCTCCCCTGCCGCACAGCCGGATGGTCGTGGTGCTCGCATCCGGCGTACTGCTCCTGGCGGTGCTCGCCGCGGTCCTGGTGATCATCGGATGAGCCGCGACCCCGGCCTGCAGCCCGAACGCACGAACCTCGCGTGGAACCGGACCGCACTCGCGTCCGCCGCGTGCGCCCTGCTGCTCATCAACGCCGCGGCCCGGCACGGCTGGATCCTGGCGATCGCGCCCGCGGTGTGCACGGCGGGCGTGGCGGTGACGCTGGTCCTGCTCGGCCGTCACCGGCACCTCGCCACCACCCGGCCCCTCGTCCTCCTGCTGGTCGGCGCCCTGGTCACGCTCGCCTGCCTGTCCGCCGTGCCGCTCGTGCTGCACGGCTGAGCCGTCAGGCCAGCGCCAGGAAGAGCTTCTCCAGCTGAGCCCGGTCGGCCACCGCCTGCTCGGAGTCGTCGGACACGCACTTCTCCAGGCCGCTCGCGATGAGCTTGAACCCGGCCCGGTCCAGCGCCCTGGACGCGGCGGCCAGCTGCGTGATCACGTCCTTGCAGTCCCGGCCGGACTCGATCATCTGCACGAGCCCTCCCACCTGTCCCTGGACCCGCCGCAACCGCTTCACCACGTCCGTGAGGACGTCCTCGTCCAACTCCACCGGCCACCTCCTTCAATACCCCCGAGGGTACCTGAACGCCGGCGGCGGGCAGGTCAGCGACGCCCGAAGGGCCACCACGACCTGGACTCCCGCGGCTGCTCCGCGCAGGAGCAGCGCTGCGCGCGGGGGACGTCTCCCAGCACCTGCTCCACGTGGTTGCCACAGCCGCGATAGGTCGGCCGGCCGCAGCGAGAGCACGTGACTCGTTGACACATGGCGAATCCCTTCGTCGAACGCCGTGTACCCAGCATACCCCCTGGGGTACATGGCAAATTAGCCCACATACCCCTGGGGGTAGCCAGCGGGGCGCGCTATGGTGGGGATCAGATACCCCCTGGGGTACGTGAGGAGGAGAAATGACGGAGATCATCGGCATCGACACCCCGAGCCTGGGTGACCGCAGCTACCTCGTGACCGACGGCGCGGTCGCGTTCGTCGTCGACCCCCAACGCGACATCGACCGGGTGCTCGCCCTCGCGGAGCAGCACGGCGTGCGGATCACCGATGTCTTCGAGACGCACATCCACAACGACTACGTCACCGGCGGGCTCGCGCTCGCCCGCGCGACCGGCGCGGCGTACCACGTCAACGCGGCCGACCCCGTGGCGTTCGACCGCTCCCCCGTCCGCGACGGCGAGATCGTCGCGGTGGGCACGAGCATGCGGGTGCGCGCCCTGGCCACACCGGGACACACGTTCACCCACCTCTCCTACGTGCTGGAGGCGCCCGACCGCGCGCCCGCGGTGTTCACCGGCGGATCGCTGTTGTTCGGTTCCACGGGCCGTCCCGACCTGCTCGGGCCGGGCAGCACCGGCGAACTGGTGCGTGCGCAGTACGCCTCCGCCCACCGGCTGGCCGGTCTGCTGCCCGACGACACCGAGGTCTTCCCGACCCACGGGTTCGGCAGCTTCTGCTCCGCCACGCAGTCCCGGGGCGAACGTTCCACCATCGGCGAGGAGAAGCGGACCAACCCGGCGCTGACCAGTGACGAGAAGTCCTATGTGGACAGACTGCTCGCCGGTCTGGACGCCTTCCCCGCCTACTACGCGCACATGGGACCCGCCAACACGGCGGGCCCGGACGCCGTGACCCTCATCGAGCCGAAGACCGCCGATCCGGCGGAGCTGCGCGCCCGCATCGACGCCGGCGAATGGGTGGTGGACCTGCGCTCCCGCACGGCTTTCGCCGCGGGACATGTCGTGGGCAGCCTGAACTTCGGCCTGGACGGCAGCTTCGCCACCTACCTCGGCTGGCTGATCCCGTGGGGCACCCCCGTTTCCCTGCTCGGTGAGACCGCCGCGCAGGTCGCCGAGGCGCAACGGGAACTCGTGCGCATCGGCGTCGACCACGTCGAGTCGGCCGCGACCGGCACTCCCGAGGAGTGGTCGGGCTCGGCACCCCTGGGCACGTTCCCGCGCGCGAACTTCGCCGATCTCGCCCACGTGCGGCACCACCGCCCGGTCACCGTCCTCGACGTCCGCCGCAACCTCGAGTGGACGGAGAAGCACATCGACGGAGCCGTGCACGTGCCGTTGCACGACCTGCTCCGCCGCCTCGGCGAGGTGCCGCCGGGCGAGATCTGGGTGCACTGCAAGTCCGGCTACCGCGCCTCCATCGCCGCCTCCGTGCTCGCCGCCGCGGACCACCACGTGGTCGTGATCGACGACGAGTTCGACCGGGCCGAGCAGGCCGGCCTGCCCCTGGCGGCCTGATGTTGCCGGCCGCGCTCTTCGGGCTGGTGATCGGCGCCGTGCTGGGCACGCTCGGCGCCGGCGGCTCGATTCTCGCTGTTCCCGCGCTGGTCTACGGCGTCGGCGTGCCGCTCGCCACCGCCGTCCCGACCTCCCTGATCGTGGTCGCGGTGTCCGCGCTGGGTGGCCTGGCCGTCCGCTGGCGCACCGGCGCGATCCGCTGGCCCGTGGCACTGGTCTTCACCGCCACGAGCATCCCCGCGGCCTTCGCGGGCACCGCGCTCGGACGCCTGATCCCCGAACGCTGGTCGCTGCTCGCCTTCACCGCGCTGATGGTCGCGGTGGCGGCGCGCATGCTCGCCGCGCCCGCCGAGTCCGGCGGAGCCTGCCGCACCCGCGGCGGGGAGGTGAACTGGCGGCGTTGCCTGCCCAAGGCACTCGCCGCCGGAGCCGTCGTCGGAGCGCTCACCGGCCTGTTCGGCGTCGGCGGCGGGTTCGTCATCGTGCCCGTGCTGACCATGTTGCTCGGCCTGACCGCGGCCGAGGCCGTCGCCACCTCGCTGGTCGTCATCACCATCACCGCACTGGCCGGCCTCACCGCCCACGGTCTCACCGGCACGCACGTCGAGCCCGCCGTCACGGCGGTGTTCGCGGGCACCGCGCTCGTCGCCGCGGTGGCCACCGGGCGCCTGACCCACCGCCTGCCCGCAGCCACGTTGCGCCGCGCGTTCGCCTGGGTCGTCATCGCCGTCGCCGGTGGCGTGGCCACCTCCGCCCTCTTCTTCCAGGCCGCGCTGGGCAGTGCCTGACGGTCAGTCGACAGCGGCAGTGGACACCGCGGTGTGCGGTCGCTGCCGGCGCCACTGGTGACGGGAACAGGCCGTGAACGCTTCACCTGGGCGGAGTCGGCGCATCGCGGATCCCGGAGTCGAAGGCCACTTCGACGGTGGTGAAGCGGTTCGCGTCCACGTGCACAGGGACCGGTTGAGCGATCGGCAGAGGTGTCCCGGCGAGGTTCGCCGGGTGCAGGGTGTAGTCGCCCGGCGCCAGGGCGATGCGGAACCGCCCGTCCTCGCCGCTGGTGACCGTGGCGACGGCTTCGTCCGACCCTGCTCGAGTCACCTTGAGCCTGGCGGACAGCGGTTTGTCCGGGCAGGGTGGCGCGTCGCGGGCCGGCGGGCACCCGCCGTCCACCATCGTGGTCCCTTCGACGCCGGAGTCCCGGGGAGCCGCCGGTTGCTGTCCGCACCCGGCGGCCAGCAGCACCAGCACCGCGATCAGGACCTTCATCGGCACCACCACCGCGACGTCGGGAGGGTGGCGGGCCGAGGCCGGCCCGCCACCTTTCAGCTTGTCAGGAGAAGAGCACGTTGTGCGGTTCCGAGTAAGCGCCTGCCGCGCCGCAGTTCCCGCCGGTGATCGCGTACCCCGCGGCGACCCACTGAGCCGGGTTCGCCTTGTAGGTGCGCACCGTGAGGTAGTCACCCCAGCGGTAGAGCCCGCCGCTGGAGGTGCAGGTGTTCCCGGCGCCCCACAGGTAGTAGTTCGGCGAGGTGTCGATCGCGCCGGCCGGTGAGTTGTTCACCGCGGCACCGGGGTAGTAGTGCGTGGTGCCGGTGCCACCACCCCACGCGAACGTGGTGCCGACGCGGCCCGCGTTGTTGGGCGCCATGGACATGAACTGGATCGCACCCCAGCCGCCCCACTGGTCACCGGCACCGATGTAGGCCTTGGTCGACTCGTTGAACCACACGATCCTGGTGTACGGGAACGGGTGCGAGCCGTCCTGCTTGGCGTTGAAGGAGAATCCCAGGACACCGCTCGCCCGGTACGCGCCGAGCGTGCGGGAGTCGGCGAACTGGCACCAGTTCTTCACCACGCCGTCCGTGCTGGCGCAGTTCTGCCCGCTGTTGCGGGTGAAGAAGCCGTACGACGCCACGGTGCGGTCCCACCAGAAGTAGGTGCCGGAGTTCTCCGCCCAGGAGTAGACGCGGAACGACGAGCCGTTGGTCTGTCCCCAGTTGCTCCCCCAGAACAGGGTGTCGGTGGAGCCGGGGACGAGCTTGAAGGTGAAGCTGTCGGTGCGGTTGAGGAAGTTGTAGCTGAACCCGCTGCAGGTGCTCATCGGCACCTTCGGCAGCCGCACGATCGCCGAGCCCTGCGCTCCGGAGGTGGGGAAGAAGTTGGTCGAGATGGCCACGAAGCTGTTGGTGATCGTGAGGTCGTTGTAGTCCAGCTCCGTGCCGGCCGCCAGACCGAACCACGTGGCGTCGAGGTTCCAGTAGCACCAGCTGGTGAACGCGCCCGCACCGGCCGCGGAGGCGTTGGCGAGCACCAGGTGGTTGTCGAACTGCAGCAACCAGAACTGGCGGCCGGTCGCGGCGTCGTACTGGGTCACCTGGTCGCAGCAGAACCCGCTGCCGAACAGCGTGAAGGGATCGAGGTAGCTCCAGCTCGCCCCGTTGTTCGTCGACCGGGTCGCGTACCAGTTTCCGGTCTGGAAGATGTTGCCGCCGTTGGCATCCGTGCTCGGCTCCTGCACGAACGACGAGAACGACGCCCCGCCGGAGATCCCGCTGGCCGGGATCGTCGAGTTGCGCAGCACGCTCGCGGTCGCGGTGCTGATCCCGCCGGGCACCGCCATCTCCGGCCCCAGGGCGCCGTGCCGCGGCTCCGGCCCCTGCTTGCCGAGGTTGGCGGTGTGGTTGTCCTTCTGCTGCTTGCGCGCGGTGAGCTCGGCGACCTGTGCCGCGGTGTAGCCGCGCGGCTGGTCCGACACCGCCGCGGTGACACGTGCTCCCGCCGCCGCAACACGGGTCTGCGTGCCGTTGATGCGGACCGGTGCCGCGCTGCCGACCGCCGGTGCGGACAGCGTGCCCGCCACGAGCACGCTGATCGCGAAAATCAGCGTGCGTCTACCGCGGTATTCGTCACGAAATGGCATGTAACGCATGTGCCCTCGCTCCACTGGTTGAGACAGGGTCCACCGAAGCGTCGTCTGCGACGAGTTACACAAACAGGGAACAAGGGCCCGAATCGCACTCGCCGAACCGAATGCGGTGCATCAGATTCCCAAATAGCTCGTCGAATGAACGCGTTCGACGGACAATTGAGCACCAATACAGCGCACAGTATGTGAACCGAACGGAGTGGCACGCAGCTTTACGAGCACCGGAACGCCGACAGAAGATCAATCCGACCAACGCCGGGTTGCACGGCAGATCGAACGAACCAGCCTGGCACCACCATTTGCCGTGCGCATCACGGTGATTGCCGCAGGAGATTGGTGCATCCGCTGGCACCGTACATCATTGCGCACCAAAGCCGGCAGCCTGTTGGGCGTTTCCCTTTCGGCATCATCGCGACTTCGCCCGCACCGCCTGCTCGGCGCTCGGTCCCACCTGACCGTCCCTGAACACGCGCTCAGACACCCTCTCGCCGGTCACCACCGGGACGTGGAGCCAGCGCCCGGTCACCCTCTCCGCGCGGATCCGGACGAAGTGATCCCGCCGGCCGTCCACCCAGGGCTGCAACCAGGTCCCCGACAGCGTCACGAGCTCGTCCACGTCAGCGACCAGCTCGGCGTGCCCCGCCACCGTCACACTCCACCCGGCCCGCAGATCCGGGTCGAGGTCGTCGGCCTCGAACGCCACCACGGAGTTCCCGGTCGCGGCGCGCAACTTCGCGCCACCGGCCACGCGGATCACGACGTGTCCCCGGTGCACGCCGAAGTTGACCGGCTGCACCGCCGGCATGGCGTCCTCGGTGAACACCAGCCGCCCGACCCGGACGGTCTTCAGCAAGGCCATGCACTGCTCGCGACCGAGAACCTCGAGCCGCTGCCGCTCCGACATGTCTGCTCCCGAGCACCGACGCAACAAGTCAACATCGAGTGTGCGCGCCTCGATCACGCGGAACGCAGGGTCCAAAGCCCCACCCACCATCAGCCCAAGGGCACCACTGCAGACGTCGGTCACACACCGGATGCGGCGGGTGCCCCGCTGATCGCCCGCCGCGGTCCCAACGGTCCCGGTTCGGGCGGGACCTAGTGCCCTCACCACGGCTCACCGCCGGGTGCCAGGTTCAGAGGACTGGCCATCGGAGAGTGGGAGAACCGTGATCACGGGCGAACGCATCGAGGTGCACGGTGCCGTGCAGGGTGTCGGCTTCCGGCCGCACGTCCTGCGGCTCGCCACCGAGCTCGGCATCCGGGGCGACGTGCGCAACGTCGGCGGGCACGTCGTGATCACCGCGTGCGGGTCACCGGACACTCTCGACGCGTTCCGGCGGGCCCTGCACGAGCGGGCACCGCGGCACGCGCGCGTCGACAACATCACCGTCACGCCGCACGAGGACGCCGGGCACGCCGGGTTCGTCGTGCTGGGCAGCGGGTTCGCGGCCGGGCCGCGCACCGTCGTGCCGGATCTCGCGACCTGCGACGCCTGCGTGGCCGAGCTGTTCGACCCCCGCGACCGGCGCTACCGGTACCCGTTCGTCAACTGCACCGACTGCGGTCCGCGGGCGACGATCGTCGAGTCGTTGCCGTACGACCGGGCGCGCACGTCGATGCGCGGTTTTCCCCTGTGCACGTGGTGTGAGGCCGAGTACCACGATCCGGCCGACCGGCGCTTCCACGCCGAACCCGTGGCGTGCCCGGAGTGCGGTCCTCGCCTGCGCTGGGGAGACGTCCTGGGCAACGAGGCACTGCACGTGGCGACCGGGGTGATCGCGCGCGGCGGCATCGTCGCCGTCAAGGGGGTCGGGGGCTACCAGCTGGTCTGCGACGCGGCGGACCAGGACGCGGTCGCCCGGTTGCGCAAGCTCAAGCACCGGCCGCGCAAACCGTTGGCGGTCATGGTGCGCAACCTCGCGGAAGCCAACCGGTTGTCCTATGTGGACAGCGCAGCGGCCGCGCTGCTGCAGTCGTCCGCCGCTCCGATCGTCGTGGCACCGTCGCGCCTCGGCGGCCTGGACGTCGGGCTTTTCCTGCCGTACAGCCCGTTGCACCACCTCCTGTTGCACGATCTCGCCCGTCCCCTCGTCGTCACCAGCGGCAACCGCGCCGGCGAGCCGATCGTGATCTCCGACGAGGACGCCGAGGCGAAGCTGGGACCGCTGGTGGACGGCGTCCTCGCGCACAACAGGCCGATCCTCGCCCGCTACGACGACTCGGTCGTCCGCGCCGGACGGATGGTGCGCAGGGCACGGGGACTCGCGCCGGACCCGCTGCCGTTGCCCGTGTCGTCGCCGGCTCCGGTGCTGGCGCTGGGCGCGCAGCTCAAGCACACCACGACCCTCGCCGTCGGTGACCGCGCGGTGCTCGGGCCGCACACCGGTGACCTGGAGAACGCCGACACGTTCTCCGCGTTCGAGCACACCGCGGAGGCGTTGTGCCGGTGGCAGGGCACGACACCGGAGTACTGCGCGCACGACCTGCACCCGCGCTACCTGTCGACCCGGTACGCGCAGCGGTGGTCACCCGAGCGCAGGGTTCCCGTTCAGCACCACCACGCCCACGTCGCGGCGACGGCGGCGGAACACGGCGTGCAAGGCCCGTTCATCGGTGTCGCGTACGACGGCCTCGGGCTCGGCGACGACGGCACGTTGTGGGGTGGCGAGATCTTCCTGGCCACGTACCGGGACTACCGGCGGCTCGGCCGGTTCGGCCGCGCGCCGCTGCCCGGTGGTGAGGTCGCGGTGCGGCGGCCGTCCCGCATGGCGCTCGGTTACCTGTACGGCGCCGAGGACTTCGGCGCACCGTCCATTCCGGACACGCGACCGACACCGGAGGCCGGTCTCGTGCGGCGCATGATCGAACGACAGGTCAACAGCCCGCTCGCCTCCAGCGCCGGCAGGTTGTTCGACGCCGCCGCGGCGCTGCTGGGCGTGTGCGAGGAGAACTCCTACGAGGGCGAAGCGGCCGTTCTGCTCGAAGCGGCCGCCGCCGACCACCGCGGACCGTCGCTCGACTGGACGCTGCACCGCCGCGACGGGCTGTGGGTGTACGACCCGGTGCCGACGCTGCGCGACCTCGTCACGTGCGGCGACCCGACGGGTGTTGCCGCGGCGCGGTTCCACACCACCGTCGCCGAGGTCACCGCCGCGCTCGTGCGCGAAGTCGCGGGCAGCACGCGGACGGTGTGCCTGGGCGGCGGGGTGTTCCAGAACCGCAGGCTCGTCGACGCCGTCACGCGCGAGCTCGGGGACTTCCAGGTGCTCGCCGGCGAACGCGTGCCGGTCAACGACGGCGGGATCAGCTACGGACAGGCCGCCGTGGCGGCGGCCGTGCTCGCGGGAGGGGACCGCTGATGTGCCTGGGGATTCCCGGACGGATCGTGACGCTGGACGACGCCGAGCCCCGGTCGGGGACCGTCGACTTCGACGGGCTGCGCCGCCCTGTCTGCCTCGCCTACACACCGGAGGCCGAGGTCGGCGACTACGTGATCGTGCACGTCGGGTTCGCGATCACCTTGGTGGACGAGGACGAGGCGGCCAGGACGCTCGCCGTGCTGCGCGCGATGCCGGACGCGATCGAGACGGAGCTCGGAGCGTGAAACACCTGCAGGAGTACCGCGATCCCGTACTGGCCCGGCGCCTGCTGGCCGAGCTGCGGGCGACGGCGACCACGCCCTGGACGATCATGGAGGTCTGCGGCGGTCAGACGCACACCATCGTGCGGCAGGGCATCGACGAACTGCTGCCCGCGGGCATCCGGATGATCCACGGCCCCGGCTGCCCGGTCTGCGTGACACCGCTGGAGACCATCGACAGGGCGCTCGCGATCGCCGCGCGACCGGACGTGATCTTCACCAGCTACGGCGACATGCTGCGCGTGCCGGGAACTTCGGACGACCTGCTCGCGCTCAAGGCGCGCGGCGCGGACGTGCGGGTCGTCTACACCCCGCTCGACGCCGTCCGCATCGCCAGGGAGAACCCCGGCCACGAGGTCGTCTTCCTCGCCGTCGGTTTCGAGACGACCGCGCCGGCCAACGCGATGGCGGTGCTGCACGCCGCGACGACCGGGGTGACGAACTTCAGCGTGCTGGTGAGCCACGTGCTCGTACCGCCCGCGATCACGGCGCTGATGGACGACCCGGACACGCAGGTGCAGGCGTTCCTCGCCGCGGGCCACGTCTGCGCGGTCATGGGCTGGACGGAGTACGAACCGATCGTCGAGAAGTACGGCGTGCCGGTCGTCGTGACCGGGTTCGAGCCGCTCGACCTGCTCGAAGGAATCCTGATGGCGGTGCGGCAGCTCGAACAGGGCCGCGCGGAGGTCGAGAACCAGTACGCCCGCGCGGTGCGCCGGTCCGGCAACACCGCCGCCCAGGACGCGATGCGCCGCGTGTTCCGGGTGACCGACCGGACCTGGCGCGGCATCGGCCCGATCAAGGCCAGCGGCCTGGAGCTCAACCCGGAGTTCGCCCGCCACGACGCCGAAACCCGGTTCGCGGTCGGCGATCTCGTGACGCGGGAGTCGCCGGACTGCATCGCGGGCGACATCCTGCGCGGCACCCGCGTGCCGACCGACTGCGCCGCGTACGGGCGCACCTGCACCCCCCGAACACCGCTGGGCGCACCGATGGTGTCCAGCGAGGGCACCTGCGCGGCGTTCTTCAACGCCGGCCGAACCGCGGAGCACCGATGACCCTCTCCTGCCCCGTCCCCCGTGTGGAAACCGAACGCGTCCTGCTCGGCCACGGCTCCGGCGGTCAGCTCATGGCCGAGCTGCTCGCCGAGGTCGTCACGCCGGAGCTCGGCCTCACCGGCCCGTTGGAGGACGCCGCGCTGATCGGGCTGGACCAGGTGTTCAGCACCGACAGCTACGTCGTGACGCCGCGGTTCTTCCCCGGCGGCGACATCGGCTCGCTCGCCGTGCACGGCACGGTGAACGACCTCGCCATGCGCGGTGCCCGGCCGATCGCGTTGAGCCTGGCGTACATCATCGAGGAGGGCCTGCCGATCGCGGAGCTGCGCGACATCACGCACTCCGCCGCGGCCGCCGCCCGCGCGGTGGGCGTCCCCATCGTCACAGGCGACACGAAGGTGGTCGGCCGCGGCGCCGCGGACGGCATCTACCTCACCACGACCGGCGTCGGCGTCCGGCTTCGTGACGCGTGGCCGTCCGCCGCCAGTGCGGTGCCCGGCGACATCGTGCTGGTGTCGGGTCCGATCGGCCGGCACGGCGTCGCGATCCTCAGCGCCCGTGAAGGCCTCGGTTTCGAGGCGGACGTCTCGTCGGACAGCCAGCCGCTGCACGAGCTCGTGGCCGCCATGATCGCGGCGGGCGGCGCGGACGTGCACGTGCTGCGCGATCCGACGCGCGGAGGTCTCGCGGGTTCGCTCAACGAGATCGCCGCCGCTTCCCGGGTCTGCGTGGAGATCGTCGAGTCGGCCGTGCCGGTGCCCGCGCCGGTCGCCGCCGCGTGCGACCTGCTGGGGCTCGATCCGTGGCACGTGGCCAACGAGGGCTGCCTGGTGGCGTTCGTGGCACCTGCCTCGGTCGACGCGGTGCTGGAGGCGATGCGCGGGCTGCCGGAGGGTGCGGAGGCCGCGATCATCGGCGAGGTGACGCGGGGGACGGCGGGGCGCGTTCTCGCCCACACTCTGGTCGGCTCCTCCCGCGTGGTCGACGTGCTGGTCGGCGAGCAGCTGCCCCGGATCTGCTGACGATGAAGGGCGCCTTCATCCACCTCAAGTGGATGTTTGGGGCCGGGATCGTGGAATCGGTCGGGAGTGGGGGTGCTGG
>NZ_JBEXJN010000046.1:6097-75825 GCF_040609115.1 Lentzea sp. NPDC004782 | reverse complement strand
ACACCCGGTCCCATTCCGAACCCGGTAGTTAAGCCCTTCTGCGCCGATGGTACTGCACTGGTTACGGTGTGGGAGAGTAGGTCGCCGCCGAACTTCTTCCCTGAAGGGGCTTGTGATTGCGGGGCACAACTACAGTGCTCGCTCACAAGCCCCTTTCAGCGTGTCCATAGGAGGATTTGGTGTCCAGGTTCGGGGATCGTCCCGGCGACCGTCAGCGTGGCCAGGGAGACCGACCGCGCCGTTCCGAGGGTGGCCGCTCAGCAGGCGATCGGAAGTTCAGTAACAACCGAGATGACCGCGGCGGCGACCGCCGCGACTTCAAGCCGCGCGAGGACGGCGGCGGCTACCAGCGTGGTGAGAGCTCCGGCGACCGCAACCGCGGTGGCGACCGTCGAGACGACCGCGCCGGCTACCGCGGGCAGGGCTCCAGCGACCGCGGCGGCTATCGCAAGAGCGACTCCAGCGATCGGGGCGGCTACCGCGGCGAGGGTTCCGGAGAACGCGGTGGTTACCGCGGCCAGGGTTCCAGCGACCGCGGTGGTTTCCGTGGCGAGCGCTCGGGTGACCGCGGCGGTTTCCGCCGCGACGATTCCGGTGACCGTGGCGGCTACCGCTCCGGCGGCGACCGCGGGGGCTACCGCAAGGACGATTCCGGTGATCGCGGTGGTTACCGCGGCCAGGGTTCCAGCGACCGCGGTGGTTTCCGTGGTGAGGGTTCCGGCGACCGCGAGGGCTACCGCAAGAGCGGCTCTGGTGACCGTGGCGGTTTCCGCGGCGAGCGCTCGGGCGATCGCGGTGGTTACCGCAAGAGCGACTCGAACGACCGCGGCGGCTACCGCCGCGACGACTCCGGTGACCGGGGTGGTTTCCGCGGTGAGCGCTCGGGCGATCGTGGTGGTTTCCGCGGCGAAGGCTCCGGTGACCGTGGCGGTTACCGCAAGAGCGACTCCGGTGATCGCGGTGGCTACCGCAAGAGCGACTCGAACGACCGCGGGGGTTTCCGCAGCGGAGGCTCTGGCGATCGCGGTGGCTACCGCGGCCAGGGTTCCAGTGATCGCGGCGGTTACCGCCGGGACGACTCCGGTGACCGGGGTGGTTTCCGTGGCGAGCGCTCGGGCGATCGCGGTGGTTACCGCGGCCAGGGCTCCGGTGACCGCGGTGGTTTCCGGCGCGATGACTCGGGTGACCGCGGTGGCTACCGCCGGAGCGATTCCGGTGACCGTGGCGGTTTCCGCGGCGAGGGTTCCGGTGACCGCGGGGGCTACCGCAAGAGCGACTCGGGTGACCGGGGTGGCTACCGCGGCCAGGGTTCCAGTGATCGCGGCGGTTACCGCCGGGACGACTCCGGTGACCGGGGTGGTTTCCGCGGTGAGCGCTCGGGCGATCGCGGCGGTTACCGCCGGAGCGACTCGGGTCACCGGGGCGAGGGTGCCGGCGACCGCGGTGAGCGGGGCGGCTTCCGTTCCGACCGAGGCGGCTATCGGCGGGACGACGCCGGTGACCGTCGCGGGTACCGCGACGACGAGCGTTCCGGCGCGCAGCGCGACGACCGTCGTGACGAACGCAGCCGTGAGCGTGCGGCGCGCTTCCAGGAGCGCCTTGCCGAGCAGGAGACCACCGGTCAGGCCGAGACCTCCGAGGTGACGTCGGACGCCGGCGAGCGCACCGGTTACCGCCTGGGTGACGGCGCTGCGGCCAGCCGTGCCGCCGCGAGCCGTGAGCAGGCTGCTGACGACGCCGACGTTGCCACCGGTGACGACCAAGAAGCTGTTGCCAGCTCCGACGAAGACCACGAGGTCCTCCCGGCCGGTGGCGATGCAGCCGACAGCGGGGCGAACGACGACGGCGCGGATGGCGATGGCGAGCGTGCCGACGACCGTCAGCCCGAGCCCGAAGACCGTGACGAGCGTGCAGATCGCGACGAGGCGCCCGCTCCCCGCGGTGGCCGTCCCGAGCTGCCGGAAGAGGCCGACCTGTCGCTGCTCGACCCGGAGATCCGGGCCGAGCTGCGCAGCCTGCCCAAGGGGCTCGCGGAGATCGTCGGCAGGCACCTGGCCGCGGCCGGGTTGCTGATCGACGACGAGCCCGAGCTGGCTCTGGAGCACGCCCGGTACGCGCGCAGCAAGGCGGCGCGGGTCGGTGTGGTGCGCGAAGCGGCGGGGTTGACCGCCTACTTCGCGGACGAGTGGGCCGAGGCTCTCAGCGAGCTGCGGGCCGCGCGCCGGATGATGCCCGGGCCGGGGCACCTGGCGATCATGGCCGACTGCGAGCGGGCGCTCGGGCGGCCGGAGCGGGCCATCGATCTGGCCAAGGATCCCGCGGTCAAGGAGCTCTCCCAGGAGGACGAGATCGAGCTGCGGATCGTCGCGGCCGGTGCTCGCCGGGACATGGGGCAGCTGGAGGCGGCCGTCGTGGCGTTGCAGGGGCCGGATCTCGATCCGGGGCAGCGCACCCCCTACTCCGCGCGGCTCTTCTACGCTTACGCCGACAACCTGGCCGCGGCCGGTCGTACCGAGGAAGCGGTCAAGTGGTTCCTCAACGCCGCCGAGGCTGACGACGAAGGCGAGACGGACGCCGCCGAGCGCGCGTTCGAGCTGACCCGGGAAGACACCGTTCCAGAGGAGACCGCGCAGCAGTGAGCGAGACGTTGGTCGACCGGTACGACGCGTTGCTGATCGATCTCGACGGCACCGTCTACCGCGGCAAAGAGGTCGTGCCCGGTGCCGCGGAGGAGATCGCGAAAGCCAGGGCGAAAGGCCTCGGGATCCGGTTCGTCACCAACAACGCTTCTCGTTCACCGCAGGCGGTCGCGGATCACCTCGTCGAGCTCGGGTTCGACACGAGCGTCGACGAGGTGAGCACCTCCGCGCAGGCGGGCGCGGCCATGCTGGCCGAGCGCCTGCCGAAGCGCACGACCGTTCTCGTGCTCGGCACCAAGGCCCTGGAGGCCGAGGTGCTCAAGCGCGGTCTCATCCCCACCAACGAGGCCGAAGGCGCCACGGCGGTGCTGCAGGGCCTGAGCATGGACCTCGGCTGGCGCGAGCTGGCCGAGGCCGCGGTGGCCATCCGCAACGGCGCGCTGTGGGTGGCGTGCAACGTCGACGCCACCCTGCCCACCGAGCGGGGCCTGCTGCCGGGCAACGGCAGCCTCGTCGCGGCGCTGAAGACCGCGACCGGCCAGGAGCCTCTCGTCGCCGGCAAGCCCGCCACGCCGCTGCTGCAGCAGGCGGCCAAGGAGCTGCAGGCGAACCGTCCGCTCGTGATCGGCGACCGGCTCGACACGGACGTCCTGGGCGCGGTCAACGCCGGGATGGACTCGCTGCTCGTGCTCACGGGTGTGTCCACGGCTGAAGAGGCGCAAGCGCTTCCGGAAGACCAGCGGCCCACGTATGTCGGCGCGGACCTGTCGGTACTGCATCGGCTACCGTAAGAGTCGTGAGCTACCCCTTGCCCGGACCGCCGCCCAACCCGGCTGACGCCATCGACGGCGCGCTGGCGAGGCTCGACGGGCTCGAGAACGTTCCCCTCGCCGAGCACGTGGCGCGGTTCGACGCCGTGCACGCGACGCTCACCGAAGCACTGTCGAGCATCGACAAGGTGTGATGCACAGTGCCTCGCAGAGTGCGGCTCGACGCCGAACTCGTGCGCAGGGGGCTCGCCAGGTCCCGTGAGCACGCCAGCCAACTCGTCGCGGACGGCCGCGTCACGGTGCGCGGCACCGTCGCGACGAAGCCCGCGACCGCCGTGGAGACCTCCGACGCGGTCGTGGTGAAGGACCTCGACAACGATCCCAACTGGGCGTCCAGGGGCGCGCACAAGCTGATCGGCGCGCTGGAGAGGTTCAAGATCGACCCCGCGGGCCGGCGTTGCCTCGACGCCGGCGCATCCACTGGCGGTTTCACCGATGTCCTTCTCCGCAACGGTGCACGGCAGGTCGTCGCCGCGGATGTCGGCAGGGGCCTGCTCGACTGGAAGCTGCAGACCGACGACCGCGTCGTGGTGAAGGACAAGACCAACGTCCGCACCCTCACGCCGGAGGACATCGGCGGCAAAGTTGAACTCGTCGTGGCGGATCTTTCGTTTATCTCGTTGAGGCTTGTGCTTCCCGCACTGGCCGCGTGCCTCGACGAGGAAGGCGACCTGCTGCCGATGGTCAAGCCGCAGTTCGAGGTCGGCAAGGAACGTCTCGGCTCCGGCGGCGTCGTGCGCGACCCGGAGCTGCGCGCCGCGGCCGTCCTCGAAGTGACCGAGGCGGCCGCCGAACTGGGTCTGGCCGTGCACGGGGTCGTCGCGAGTCCGCTGCCCGGCCCGTCCGGCAACGTCGAGTACTTCCTCTGGCTCCGCAAGGGCGATCCGACGGACGCCGCGGAGATGGTGCGCACCGCTGTCGCAGAAGGGCCCCAATGAGGGAAATCCTGCTGGTCGTCCACACCGGGCACCAGAGCAACATCGATCTCGCCCGTCAGGTCGCCGGCCGTCTCGCGGTCGGGGGCGTCACGACGAGGGTGCTCGACGACGAGGCGCGTGACCTCGGCCCGTCGTGCTGCACCAAGGTCGTGCCCGCCGACGACCACGCGGCCGAGGGCACCGAGCTCGTCCTGGTGCTGGGTGGTGACGGCACGCTGTTGCGCGGCGCCGAGCTGGCCCGCCCGGCCGGTGTTCCGGTGCTGGGCGTCAACCTGGGCCGCGTCGGGTTCCTCGCCGAAGCCGACTCGGACGCGCTGCACGAGGCCGTCGGTCACGTGCTGGAGCGCGACTACTTCGTGGAAGAGCGCATGACGCTCGACCTCGTCGCGAAGGTCGGCGACGAGGTGGTCGTGAAGACGTGGGCGCTCAACGAGATCAGCGTCGAGAAGCTCATCCGCGAACGCATCCTCGAGGTCGTCATCGAGGTCGACGGACGGCCCGTGTCGGCGTTCGGCTGCGACGGCGTGCTGTGTGCGACGCCGACCGGTTCGACGGCGTACGCGTTCTCCGCGGGCGGCCCGGTCGTGTGGCCGGACGTGCAGGCGATCCTGGTGGTGCCGAGCAACGCGCACGCGCTGTTCGCGCGCCCGCTGGTCGTCTCGCCGAAGTCGCACGTGGCGTTCGAGATCGAACAGACCGGGCACCCGGCGGCGTTGTCGGCCGACGGGCGGCGGACGTTCGAGCTGCCCGCGGGCGCGCGGATCGAGATCGTGGAGGGCGAGGTGCCGCTCAAGGTCGTGCGGCTGCGCCAGGCTCCGTTCACGGACCGGCTGGTCGAGAAGTTCGCCCTGCCGGTGAAGGGATGGCGGGGGCCATCGGCAGGCTGATCGCGCCGCTCGGTGCATCGGCACTCGCTCGTTATGGTGCCCGCGGAAAACTGTCGGACCCGACAAGTAAGGTTCGCCCTGTGCTGGCCGAGATGCGCATCAATGGCCTTGGCGTGATTGACGAGGCCACTCTCGAACTCGATCCCGGATTCACCGTCGTCACCGGTGAGACGGGTGCGGGCAAGACCATGGTCGTGACCGGGTTGCACCTGCTCGGCGGTGGCCGTGCGGAGGCGTCGCGGGTGCGGACCGGAGCCGACAAAGCGGTGGTGGAAGGCCGCTTCCAGGCTCCGGCGGGCAGCCCTGCCGCGAAGGTGGCGGACGAGGTCGGCGGTGAGCCGGACGAGGACGGGTCGCTGATCGCGATCCGCACCGTC
Source organism: Lentzea sp. NPDC004782 (assembly GCF_040609115.1). Taxonomy (NCBI): domain Bacteria; kingdom Bacillati; phylum Actinomycetota; class Actinomycetes; order Pseudonocardiales; family Pseudonocardiaceae; genus Lentzea; species Lentzea sp. NPDC004782. The sequence continues at coordinate 70,154 of NZ_JBEXJN010000046.1, read as the reverse complement.
GGCTCCGACGGCCGGTCCCGCGCCCACGTCGGCGGCCGTTCCGTGCCGGTCGGCGTGCTGTCCGAGCTGGCGGAGCAGCTGATCGCCGTCCACGGCCAGAACGACCAGCTGCGGCTCATGCGGCCGACCGAGCAGCGCGCCGTGCTGGACCGCTTCGCCGGCGACGACGTGGCCGAGCCGTTGCGCGAGTACCAGCGCATCCGCGAGGAGTGGCTGCGCGTCTCGACGGAGCTGAAGGAACGCACCGAACGTTCGCGCGAGCTGGCCCGCGAGGCCGACCTGCTGCGGCACGGGCTCACCGAGATCGACGCGGTCGACCCCAAGCCGGGCGAGGAAGCCGAGCTGCACGACGAGGCGCGCCGCCTCGCCGACGCCGACCAGCTCCGCGAGGCCGCCCAGGGCGCGCAGTTCGCCGTGTCGGGTTCGCTGGAGGGCGACCCGGACAACCCCGGCGCGCTGGGCCTGATCTCCGAGGCGGCCCGCCGCCTGTCCGCGTCCGAGGACCCCCGCCTGCGCGAGATGGAACCGCGGCTCGTCGAGGCGGCCACGCTGCTGGCCGACGTCGCCGCCGAGATCTCCGGCTACCTGGACCACCTGGAGGCGGATCCGGGCCGCCTGGAGCAGGTGCTGCAGCGCCAGGCCGAACTGAAGGCGCTGACCCGCAAGTACGCGGCGGACGTCGACGGCGTGATCCAGTGGGCGAACGACGCCCGTGCCCGCCTCGACGGCCTCGACACCTCGGAAGAGGCGCTGACCGCACTCGCCGCCCGTCGCGACGAGCTGGCCGTCGAACTGGCCAAGCTCGCCGAGCAGGTCACCGCGGCCCGCGTCGAGGCCGCGCTGGAACTCGGCAAGGCCGTCACCGAGGAGCTCGACGGCCTCGCCATGCCGCACGCCTCGGTCGAGCTCGCCGTGCGCCCCCGCCACGCCGAAGCCGGCGACCCCCAGGCACTCACCGTCGGCCGGTCCGTCCTGCACGCGGGCTCGTCCGGCGTCGACGACGTGGAACTGCGCCTCATCTCGCACCCCGGCGCCCCGGCCCTGCCGGTGCACAAGGGCGCGTCCGGCGGCGAGCTCTCGCGCGTGATGCTCGCGCTGGAGGTCGTGCTGTCGCACTCCGACCCGGTGCCGACGCTGGTGTTCGACGAGGTGGACGCCGGTGTCGGCGGCCGTGCGGCCGTTGAGGTGGGCCGCCGCCTCGCCCGGCTCGCCCGCTCGCACCAGGTCATCGTCGTGACCCACCTGCCGCAGGTGGCGGCGTTCGCCGACCGGCACCTGGTCGTCGACAAGTCCGCCGACGGCACGTTCACCAGGTCCGCGGTGCGCAAACTCGACGAGACGCAGCGGGTGGTCGAGCTGGCCCGCATGCTGGCCGGCATGGACTCCACCGACACGGGGCGTGCGCACGCCGAGGAACTGCTGGCGGCAGCCAAGGCCGACAAGTCGGCGGCCCCGGTGGTGCGGAGGCGCAAGAAGAAGGCGTGAGGGGGCCGGGACGAACTTGGCCGACGTGTGTCCGCGGAGAGCGCGGACCGGGTCGTTCGTCGTGTCTTCTGGGGGGCGACCCCCAGACCCCCGCGAGTTCGGGCGCTTTGCGCCCTCACGATTTCCGCGTGCCCGGTGTCTGGGGAGGGCGTGGACCGGGGGCGGCGGGCTTGGTTGCGGTTCCTGTGCCGCTGTGACGGTTGGGGTTCGGCATGATGGGAGCGTGACCGAATCCCGGTCAGCGGACGCACACGGTGGTGCGGTGGAAGGTGGACCGGATCTGTGACGACGCGCCGGGTGTTCGGGGCGGTCCTGGTGTTCGTCGCGGCCGGGCTGGCGGTGGCGGCGACGTTCCTGTCGGCCTACTCCGTGCAGGTCGAGCTGCAGGGGCGGACGCTGCGGTACGAGGCCACGTCGTGGGTCACCGAACGGGACGACTTCAGGGGTGCGCTGATGCTCGGGCCGTTGGCGTCCGGCGAACCCGTGGTGGTGGCTGCGCTGGTGATGGCGTTGGCGGCGGTGGTGGCGTTCCGGGTGCCCGCGGCGCGGGTGGGGTCGTTGCTCGGTGCCGGGTTGCTGGCCGGGGTGGCGTGGTCCGCGGTCATCGGCGTGCAGGCGACGATCGACAAGCTCCGCGACCTCGAGGCGCCGGTGCCGTTCGACGTCGAGCAGGGGGACGGGGTCACGATGCTGATCATCGCGGCCGGGGTGGGCGTCGTGTCGGCGGTGCTGCACCAGGAGTTGCCGCGGCGGGTGGTGAGCGAACCGGTCGTCGACGCGGACGGTGCGGTGATTCACCAGATCGAGGGGGACGAGAGCGAGACGCCGCCGTACGGGATTCCGGTGATCGTGGAACCGCCGCAGGAGCCGAAAGAGCAGAAGAGTGACTGATCGTCGAAGGATCGCCGTGCTCCTGCTGGTGCTGGGGGCGGGGCTGGCGGTCACCGGGACCCTTCAGGACGCCTACCGCACCGTTTTCCGCGGGTACGGCGGGCCCGACCAGACGCTGACCACAACCCTGTGGCTGGTCGCGGACCCCACGGGAGTGGATCCGGTCGCCCCCTTCCAGGCCTTCGGCGCGCTGGTGGTCGCGGTGGCCGCGGTGATGGTGGTGACCGCGGTGCTGACGCTGAGGAGCCGGACGGCGTTCGTCGCCAGGGTCGTGGCGATGGCGACGGCGGGTGTGCTCGCGGGGATCGTGCTCGCGTACTGGCAGCAAGTGCTGGAGCACCGCGCGATCATGAGGAGCTGGCCTGCGTTCGACGGGCAGTCGGCCACGCTCGAGATTCTGAGCGGCATGTACCTGGTGGCGGCGGGAGCGGTCGCCGGAATGGTCGGTGCGGCTCTCGCACAGCGGAAGCAACAGCCCGAAGAGGACCAGGAGGACGAGGAGGAAGTGGTCGTGCACCAGCTCGACAGCGCCGACGACACGCCACCGTTCGGCATCGCGGTCCCGGACGCCGAGCAGCAGGAGACGCGGTGATCGGGAGACCGACGGCGGTGGCGCTGATCGCGGCCGGGGTGGTGCTGACTGCGACGGCGATGGTGCTGCCGTGGTACGCGACCACGTACGCCGGTGACGTCGAGGTCGTCGTCAGGGCCTGGGGCACGGAGGTCGTCAACAAGCCGGGCGACTGGCCGCCCGGTGACCTTTCGCCGTGGTACGGCGTGCCCGTCGCGGTCACGGCCGCGCTGCTGGTCGCCGGGATCTGGGTCAACCGCGCCGCGCTGGCCGGAGCCGCCGCCCAGGTGGGCGCCGTCGGCATCATCGCCGCGCTCGTCGTGTCGGAACGCGGCCACGCCGTCGAGCAGCAGGGTGACTTCGCGATCGGGTTCGGCCTGGTCTTCCTCGTCATCGGCACGCTGACCGCCCTCGTCGGGGCCCTCGCCGCCCAGCGGGAGCCCGCGTGAAACTCCTCAACGTGAGACTCCTCAGTGCGGCACTGCTCGTGCTGGCCGCTGCGGCGGCGGTCACCGCGACGTTCCTGCCGTTGTCGGAACTGCTGATCCGGCTGGCACCGGACCAGCCGCAGACCGCGTACGTCACCACGGGCTGGAGCACGCACTTCGGCGGCACGAAAGACGAGCACGGCCCGCTCTTCGGCATTCCCGCGGTGGCTGCCGCGGCGGTCGTTCTGACGGGCCTGCGGTGGCGGAAGGTCGCATTCGCCGGAGCCGCCGCTCTTGCCGGAGTCACCGGAATGCTGTTCGTGTATTTGCTGAACGCGATCAGCTTTCACAAGGAGGGCAACATCGCCATCGATCCCGGCCTGCAAGCCGGGTTCGGCGACGGTGTCTGGATGCTGATAGCGGCAACGGTTCTCGCGTTTGGTGCCGTAGTAGTTCACCCCGACGACTGACCAGCGCGAATTGCCCGGCGTGCCTCACCTGTCGCGTGCGCACCGTGAGCCACTATCGGACGCATGAAGCTTTCCGGGTTGCTGAGCCGCACTAACCACGAACTTCCCGGTGTCACGGGCGTCGCGCGGGTGGATCGGCGCGCGAGTGACCTGGTGCGGCGCGTCAGTCCCGGAGATGTGGCCGTTTTCGACCTCGTCGACCTCGACCGGCGCACCGCGGAGGCGCTCGTCGCGGCCGAGGTGGTCGGTGTCGTGAACGCCTCGCCGTCGATTTCCGGCCGTTTTCCCAATCTCGGACCGGAACTGCTGATCGAGGCGGGCATTCCGCTGATCGACAACGTCGGTGCCGTCGCCCTGCGCGAGATCAAGGAAGGCACCAAGATCCGGCTGCACGAAGGTGTCGTGTACGCGGGGGAACGCGAGCTCGCCAAGGGGATCGAGCAGAACGCCGAGAGCGTCGCCGACGCCATGATCGAGGCGAAGGCCGGCATGTCGGCGCAGCTGGAGGCCTTCTCCGCCAACACCATCGAGTTCCTGCGCAGGGAACGCGCGCTGGTGCTCGACGGCGTCGGCGTCCCCGAGGTGTACGTGCCGATGCGCGACCGGCAGGTGCTGGTCGTCGCGGGTGGACCGTCGCACGCGGAAGAGCTGCGCAAGCTCCGCAAGTACATCCGCGAGTACCGGCCGGTGCTGATCGGCGTCGACACCGGCGCGGACACCCTGCACGACGCCGGGTACAAGCCGGACGTGATCGTCGGTGACCCCGACGGCATCGGCACCGCGTCCCTGCGCGCGGCCACCGAGGTGGTCGTGCCCGCCCAGACCGACGGCCACGCGCCCGGCCTGCAGCGGATCCAGGACCTCGGCATCGGCGCGGTGACGTTCCCCGCGTCGGGCAACGCGGAGGACCTCGCGTTGCTGCTCGCCGAGGCCCACGGGGCGTCCCTGGTCGTCACGGTGGGGCTGCGCGCGACGTTGCGCGAGTTCCTCGACCGCGGGCACTCCGGTTCCAACCCCTCCACGTTCCTCACCCGGCTGAAGCTCGGCAGCAAGCTCGTCGACGGGGAGGCCGTCGCGACCCTGCACCGCAGCCGGGTGTCGCTGGGCGTGATCGTCCTGCTGGTGTCCGCCGCGATCGTCGCCATGGTCGCGGCACTCGCGGTGTCCGGCGTCGGTCACGTCTACGTCGACATCGTGGTCGACGCGTGGCAATCCGTCGTCAACTGGTTCAAGGGGTTCTTCTCGTGATCTCGCTGCGCTACCACATAGTTTCGATCACCGCGGTGTTCCTCGCGCTCGCGGTGGGTGTCGTGCTGGGGTCGACCGCGATCAGCGGGCGGCTGCTCTCCGGGTTGAGCGACGAGAAGAACTCGTTGGCGCAGCAGGTGAACGACCTGCAGAACGACCGCAACGCGTTGAACGCCAAGCTGACCGAGGCGGACAAGTTCGCCGCGTCCGTCGGCCCGCTCGCGGTCAAGGACCGGCTCACCGACCGGACCGTGGTGCTGGTGACCACTTCGGACGCGCGTCCGTCCGATCGGGACGCCCTGTCCGGCCTGCTGAAGTCCGCGGGTGCCACCGTCACCGGTGAGGTGCAGCTGACCGACGCGTTCGCCGACCCTTCGCGCGGCGACCAGCTCCGCGACCTCGTGGCCCGCCTGCAGCCCGCCGGGTCGCAGCTGCCCACCGCCGCCGACCCCGGCACCCGCGCGGGCGCCCTGTTCGCCACGTTGCTGCTGCTCAACCCGTCCACCAACGAACCGCAGGCCACCGCGGACGAGACGGCTTCCGCACTCGCCGGGCTGTCCAACGCCGGTTTCGTGAAGGCCACCTCGGGGGTGAAGCACGCGCAGCTCGCGATCGTGCTCACCGGCGGTGCCGCGATCGGCGACTCGGCCGCGGACCGGGCCGCGACGATCGCGCGCTTCGCCACCCAGCTCGACCGGTCGAGCGCCGGTGTCGTGCTGGCCGGCGCGAACGGATCCGCGAACGGCACCGGCCCGATCGGCGTGGTGCGCGCGGACACCGCCGCGACGTCGATCCTCTCCACGGTCGACAACTCCGACACCCCGGCCGGTCAGGTCGTGGTGGTGATGGCGTTGCGCGAGCAGCTGGAGGGCCGCTCCGGGCGGTACGGCGTGGCGGGCAACGCCGAGGCGTCCTCGCCGGGCGCGGCCGGCTAGTACTCCCAGGCACCGGGGAACTGCTTCACCAGCAGCTCCAGCGCTTCCGCCGTGCGGGCACGGGCCCACAGCCACTCGCGGTCCTCCTCGCGGAGGATCACGTCGTCGGAGGCGAACCAGCGGGTGCCCGGACTGGTCAGCGGCAGCAGGGTGAAGTGCTCCTCGATCAGGGAGATGTCCGCCTCGGACGTCTCCCTGTCCGCTGTCTCGGCGTCGTCGCGGAACAACGCCTCGGACAGCACCAGTTCGACGCAGGCGGTGGAGAAGCGGGGGAGCCAGGGTTCCCAGCCGCGTTGCGTCTCGTGCACGACGGCGGGGTCGGCGGTGCCGAGCGCGGCTGCCCACGAGGTGAGGGCGTGGATCTGCCGGCGGAAGACGACGACCCCGCCGGCCAGCCGCAGCTCGCTCGGGGTGAGCAGCCAGTCCTGGTTGCTGGTGAGGTCCGGGCGTTTGCCGAACAACGCGTAGGCGTCGCGCACGGCGTCCGGCAGCCGCACGCCCAGGCGGTGCTCGGCGGCGTCCAGGTCGGCGTGGTTCCAGCCGTCGCCGGCCTCGATCGGTTCGGCCCACGCGGCCGCGAATCCCTCGATGAAACGCCATGCCGCAGAGCGGTCCTGCACGGCTCGTGCGGCTTCCCCTGCCACGTCGAAGGTCACGTGACCACGATTCCCGATCTCGGCGTGTGCCGGGCGGAGTTCGGCAAAACCCCTCGCTGCGCCGATCGGGTGATGTGATCTGCCGGGTCGTGGTGCGCTGAGTGACCGGCGGCGTGTTAGCGTTAGGGCCCGTGGACAGGGGGATTTTCCCCCACGATTTTCACGGGAGCCCCGTTGGTGCAGCAGGCACGTACGACCAAGCACGTCTTCGTCACGGGAGGCGTCGCGTCCTCCCTGGGCAAGGGGCTCACCGCCTCCAGCCTCGGCCAGTTGCTCACCTCGCGCGGCCTGCGGGTAACGATGCAGAAGCTCGACCCGTACCTGAACGTGGACCCCGGCACGATGAACCCGTTCCAGCACGGCGAGGTCTTCGTGACCGACGACGGCGCGGAGACGGACCTCGACATCGGCCACTACGAGCGGTTCCTCGCGCGGGATCTGAGCGGCGACGCGAACGTCACGACCGGCCAGGTGTACTCCGAGGTCATCGCGAAGGAGCGGCGCGGCGAGTACCTGGGCGACACGGTCCAGGTCATCCCGCACATCACCGACGAGATCAAGCGCCGCATCCGCGCGATGGCCGAGCCGGACGCCGACGGCGTCACCCCGGACGTGGTCATCACCGAGGTCGGCGGCACGGTCGGCGACATCGAGTCGCTGCCGTTCCTGGAGGCGTGCCGGCAGGTCCGTCACGACGTCGGCCGCGACAACGTCTTCTTCCTGCACGTCAGCCTGGTTCCGTACCTGGCGCCGTCCGGTGAGCTGAAGACCAAGCCGACGCAGCACTCCGTCGCGGCGCTGCGCAACATCGGCATCCAGCCCGATGCGATCGTGTGCCGCGCGGACCGCGAGATCCCGGACTCGCTCAAGCGCAAGATCGGCCTGATGTGCGACGTCGACACCGACGCCGTCGTCGCGGCCGTGGACGCGCCGTCGATCTACGACATCCCTAAGGTGCTGCACTCCGAGGGCCTCGACGCGTACGTGGTGCGGCGCCTCGGGCTGCCGTTCCGCGACGTCGACTGGACGGTGTGGGGCGACCTGCTGGAGCGCGTGCACAACCCGACGGAGACGGTGAAGATCGCGCTCGTCGGCAAGTACGTCGACCTGCCCGACGCCTACCTGTCGGTCACCGAGGCGCTGCGTGCGGGCGGTTTCGCGCACCACGCCAAGGTCGAGATCAAGTGGGTGCCGTCGGACGAGTGCCAGACGCCGGAAGGTGCGGCTCGGGCGTTGTCGGGCATGGACGGCGTGCTGATCCCCGGCGGGTTCGGCGTGCGCGGCATCGAGGGCAAGATCGGTGCGCTGAAGTACACCCGCACGCGCGGGGTGCCGACGCTGGGCCTGTGCCTCGGCCTGCAGTGCATGGTCATCGAGGCCGCGCGCAACCTCGCGGGCATCGACGACGCGAACTCCAGCGAGTTCGAAGAGGGCGGTTCGCCGGTCATCTCCACGATGGCCGACCAGCAGGACGTCGTGGCCGGTCAGCGCGACATGGGCGGCACGATGCGGCTCGGCGCGTACATCGCGAAGCTCACGCCGGGTTCGGTCGTCGCCAACGCGTACGGTGCCACGGAGGTCTCCGAGCGGCACCGGCACCGCTACGAGGTCAACAACGCCTACCGCGGCAAGCTCACCGAGGCCGGTCTGGTGTTCTCCGGTGTGTCGCCGGACGGGCGTCTGGTCGAGTTCGTCGAGCTGCCCGCGGACGTGCACCCGTTCTACGCGGCCACGCAGGCGCACCCGGAGCTCAAGTCGCGTCCCACCAAGCCGCACCCGTTGTTCGCGGCGTTCGTGAAGGCCGCGATCGACTACCGGGTGGCCGACCGGCTTCCTTTGACGGCTGGGGCTGCCAAGTGACGTCGAGGCACGACTTCCGCACGATCTCCAGCCAGGACCTGCACGTCGGCAAGATCCTCGCGTTGCGCGTCGACGAGGTGGAGATGCCCGGTGGCGGCACGGCCAAGCGCGAGATCGTCGAGAACAACGGCGCGGTCGCGGTCGTCGCGGCGGACTCCGACGGGCAGGTCACGCTGATCCACCAGTACCGGCACGCGCTGGGCCGCCACCTGTGGGAGCTGCCCGCCGGCCTGCTCGACCACGAGGGCGAACAGCCGGTCGTGGGTGCGCGCCGGGAGCTGGCCGAGGAGGTCGGGCTCGCCGCGCAGCAGTGGCACGTGCTGGTCGACGTCGCCGCGTCGCCGGGGTTCACCGACGAGGTCGTGCGGGTGTTCCTGGCGCGCGAGCTGTCCGAGGTGGACCGCGACGTGCAGGGCGAGGAGGAGGCGGACCTGGAGATCCACCGCTTCCCGATCGACGAGGCCGTGCGCATGATCCTGTCGGGCGAGATCGTCAACGCGTCGACCGTCGCCGGGCTGCTCGCGGCCCGCGAGGTGTTGGAAGGTCGCGCCGAACCGCGTCCCGCCGACGCCCCGTTCCGCGACAAACCCACCCGGTTCCTCGCCCGCAAGGGGTAGGGTCTCGCGTTATGAACGGCGCTTTTGTCCACCTGAGGTCGATGAAAGCGCCGTTCATCGTTCTCGCGGCCGGCGGCGCGGGGGCGGGGCTGTTGTTGTTCGTGGATCCGAACCAGCCGGGGAATCTGCTGCCGAAGTGCCCGTTCAAGTGGCTGACGGGGCTGAACTGTCCTGGCTGCGGGGCCACGCGCATGGTGCACGCGTTGCTGCACGGTGACGTCGTCGGCGCGTTCCACTACAACGCCGTGTTGCTCACGTTGGGCGTGCCGCTGGCCGTGTGGCTGTTCTCGCGGTGGATGCGTGACAAGTGGACCGGCGAGCAGCGATCCGTGCCGAAGTCGGTCGGGGTCGCTGTTCTTGTCGTGGCGGCCGTTTGGGGCGTGGGCCGCAACCTCGCCGGAATCTAGACTTCGGCGCATGCCTGGCCTGCAGCACGGTGTCGTCATCGCGGCCCCGCCGGAACGCGTCTGGGCGGTGATCATCGACGTGGAGCGCTGGCCCGAGCGGTTCCCGACGGTCGACTCCGCGGAACGGCTCGACGACGGACCGCTGGCCGTCGGGTCGCGCACCCGGCTGCGGCAGCCCCGGCTGTCCCCGGCGGTGTGGACGGTCACCGAGCTCACCGACGGGTCGTCGTTCACGTGGGAGTCGCGGTCGCCCGGCGTCACCGTGGTCGCCGCGCACGACGTGGAACCGCACCCCGACGGCAGCCGGCTCACCCTCGGCCTGACCATGTCCGGGTTCCTGTCGGGGCCTGCCTGGCTGATGACGCGGTCGTTGACCAGGCGCTACGTCGAGACGGAGGCCGCCTCGGTCAAGGCGGCCGCGGAAGCCGCTAGTCCCTGAGCTTGCGGCCCTGGGCATCCGTGCCGCCGTTGACCAGGATGATGATCCCGTCGATCAACGACCAGATGCCGCAGCCACCGCACGTCAGCAGCTGGGCGACGGCGATGCCGACGTGGCCGGTGTAGAAGCGGCCGATGCCCAGGTTGCCCAGGAACAGCTGCAGCACGCCCGCGGCGATCTTCGACTTGTCCGACAGCGGTATGCCGGTCATCGGGTCGTAGCCGTACGGGGCGGCCGGGTTCGGGAAGCCCATACCGGGAGGTGGTGGAACGGCGTACTGCGGGCCCGTGGGCGGCGGCGGGTAGTACGGCGGCTGGGTGGGCGGGGGCGCGTAGCCCGGAGGCGGTGGGGGCACGGCGGCGAACGGCACCGACGGCGGCGCGAGGAACGGCGGGTGCGGCTGCGGCAGGTCGCGGAACAGCTCCGCGAGCTCCGCGTAGGTCTGCGCGGCGGACGCGCGGTTCACCCGGCTCTGGTACTCGGTGATGTCGAGCCGCGCCAGCGCGAAGTGGTCGTTGAGCGCGGTGATCGCCTCTTCGCGCTGCTGGTTGCCGATGCGCTGGTGTTCTGGCCCGAATGCGTCTGACACGGCTGGCACGTTATCCGATGCAGCAGATCGACATCGGGAATACGCTGCGACGATGCTGGTCGGTGTCCCAAAGGAGATCAAGAACCACGAGTACCGCGTCGCGATCACGCCCGCGGGTGTGGTCGAGCTGGTGCGCCGCGGGCACGAGGTGGTCGTCGAGCACGACGCGGGTGCGGGCTCGTCGTTCCCCGACCACGAGTACGTCGCGGCCGGTGCGCGGATCGCGTCCTCCGCCGACGAGGTGTGGGGTCTGGCGGACCTGGTGCTGAAGGTCAAGGAGCCGATCGAGCCCGAGTACCACCGGATGCGGCGCGACCAGGTGCTCTTCACGTACCTGCACCTCGCGGCGAGCCCGGAGTGCACCAAGGCGATCGTCACGTCCGGCATCACCGCCGTCGCCTACGAGACCGTGCAGCTGCCGGACGGGTCGTTGCCGTTGCTGGCGCCGATGAGCGAGATCGCCGGGCGGATGGCGGCTCAGGTCGGCGCGCACTGCCTGGAACGCGCGCAGGGCGGCCGCGGGGTGCTGCTGGGTGGCGCGCCCGGTGTCGCGGCGGGCAAGGTCGCGGTCATCGGCGCCGGGGTGGCCGGGCTGAACGCGGCGACCATGGCCGTCGGGCTGCAGGCCGAGGTGGTCGTGCTGGACAACAACGTCAACCGGTTGCGGCAGATCGACTTCACCTACCGCGGGCACCTGCAGACGATCGCGTCGAACGCCTACGAGGTCGAGAAGGCCTGCCGCTGGGCGGATCTGGTGATCGGCGCGGTGCTGGTGCCCGGTGCGAAGGCGCCGAAGCTCGTGAGCAACGACCTGGTGTCCCGGATGCGTCCGGGCAGCGTGCTCGTGGACATCGCGATCGACCAGGGCGGCTGCTTCGAGGACTCGCGGCCGACCACGCACGACTCGCCGACGTATCGCGTGCACGACTCCGTGTTCTACTGCGTCGCGAACATGCCGGGCGCTGTGCCGAACACGTCGACGTACGCGCTGACGAACGTGACGCTGCCGTACGTCGTCGCGTTGGCGGACAAGGGTTTCGAGCGGGCGGTGGCGGAGGATCCGGCGCTGGCCAAGGGCGTCAACGCGCGTGACGGAGAGATCGTGCTGGAAGGGCTGGCGTGATAGCAGATCTGGTGGCGAGCTACCTCGACCACCTCGCCGTGGAACGCGGCACGGCCCGCAACACGCTCGACTCCTACACCCGCGATCTGCGCCGCTACACCGAGCACCTGGAGTCCGTCGGGATCACGGACCTGGGCGCGGTGACCGAGCTGCACGTGAGCGAGTTCCTGGCGGCGTTGCGGGAGAGCGGGCTCGCGGCGTCGTCGGCGGCCCGGACGTTGGTCGCCGTGCGCGGACTACATCGTTTTGCGCACCGTGAGGGCGTGGTGCCACATGACGCCGCACGGGCCGTGCACCCGCCATCGCCACCGAAGAGGCTGCCGAAAGCCTTACCTGTCAACGATGTCCTGACGCTGCTCGACAACGTGGGAAACCTCAGGGACAAGGCGTTGCTGGAGCTGCTGTACTCGACCGGAGCCCGGATCTCCGAGGTGGTCGGGCTCGACGTGGACGACATCGACGCGGCCGAGCGCACCGTGCTGCTCGACGGAAAAGGCGGGAAACAGCGGCTGGTTCCGGTGGGGCGACCGGCGTTGGCGGCGGTGGACGCCTATCTCGTTCGCGCGCGGCCGGCGTTGGCGGCCAAGGGGCGCGGCACGCCCGCGTTGTTCTTGAACGCGCGCGGAGGAAGGCTTTCCCGGCAGAGCGCGTGGACCGTGCTGAAGACCGCCGCGGAGGACGCCGGGATCACCGCCGCGGTGTCCCCGCACACGTTGCGACATTCGTTTGCCACCCATCTGTTGGAAGGGGGTGCGGACGTTCGGGTGGTGCAAGAACTTCTCGGACACGCATCCGTTACCACCACTCAGGTGTACACACTGGTAACCGTTACGACTTTGAGGGAGGTCTACGCAACTGCACACCCTCGGGCCACTGGAACATGAGGCTTCCACGGGTACGGTGGTCAGGTGCCGAACTTGGACGAGCCGTCCCCACAGGCCATCGATCTCGCCGCCGTGCTGCACGCGCTGAGCGACCCGACCCGGCTCGCGGTCGTTCGCCAGATCCAGATCAGTGGCGAGAGGCTGTGCGGGGCCTTCGAGGTTGACGTGGCGAAGTCGACCCTTTCCCAGCACCTGCGCGTGTTGCGCGAAGCGGGCATCACCCGAACACGCTGCCGCGGCAACCAGCGCTGGGTGTCACTGCGCCGAGATGACCTGGACCTTCTCTTCCCAGGCCTGCTCGACGTGGTGCTTTCCGCTGCCGACAGGCGTACACGAGCGGATGTTCTGGCCTGACAAAGTCTTGACAAACCCCGGCGAGGCGCGTTGCCGCTCGCACGGGTGCGGCCTAGGCTGCGCCCGGAGAGACGACTACGACCAGTGAGGGAACGCCAGCCATGTCGACACCGGAGCACGCTTTCGCGCCCCGTGCCGAACTGAGCCTGGCTCCGCACGCCGCGCCGGTGGACGACGTCGCCCAGGAGCAGGTCGACGGCATCGGACCGACCGGCCGCCCGCGCCGGCACATCCCGGATCCGCCGCCGTTGCTGCACCACGGCCCGGCGAAGATCCTGGCGATCTGCAACCAGAAGGGCGGCGTCGGCAAGACGACGTCGACCATCAACCTGGGCGCGGCGCTGGCCGAGTACGGCAGACGCGTGCTGCTCGTCGACTTCGACCCGCAGGGCGCGCTGTCCGTCGGCCTCGGCGTGCACCCGCACCAGCTGGAAACCACGATCTACAACGTCATCATGGAAGGCGACACCGCCGTCCGCGACGTCATCCGCAAGACGATGGTCGACGACATGGACCTGCTGCCGAGCAACATCGACCTGTCGGCGGCCGAGATCCAGCTCGTGTCGGAGGTGGGCCGCGAGCACACGCTCGTGCGCACCCTTCGTCCCGTCATCGACCACTACGACTACGTGCTGGTCGACTGCCAGCCCTCGCTCGGCCTGCTCACGGTGAACGCCCTCGCGGCCGCGGACGGAGTGCTGATCCCGCTGGAGTGCGAGTTCTTCTCGCTGCGCGGGGTGGCGCTGCTCATCGACACCATCGAGAAGGTCAAGGAACGGTTGAACCCCAAGCTCAACATCACCGGCATCCTCGCCACGATGTTCGACCCGCGCACGCTGCACTCGCGCGAGGTCATGGCCCGCGTCGTGGAGGCGTTCGGCGACATCGTGTTCGACTCGGTCATCAACCGCACGGTGCGCTTCCCGGAGACGACCGTGGCCGGTGAGCCGATCACGCGCTGGGCGCCGCGGTCCTCCGGTGCCAACTCCTACCGCGCCCTGGCCCGCGAGGTGATCGCCCGGTGAACCGTCGCCCCTCACTGCCGGGCGCGGCGGAGCTCTTCCGGCTGACGTCCGCCACGCCCGCCGAGGTCTCGGACGCCGTCGAACCGCCTGTTCAGCGTCGCGGTTCCGGTCGCACCAAGCACACCACGAAGATCACGGTGTACGTGTCGGACGAGGAGCTGCTGGCCCTGGAACAGGCGCGGCTGGTGCTGCGCGGGTCGCACGGGCTCGGGGTCGACCGCGGACGTGTGGTGCGCGAGGCGATCGCGATCGTGCTCGACGACCTGGAGACGCACGGTGACGCGTCGTTGCTGGTACGCAGGTTGCGCGAGCAGTGACAGAAGAAGTTCCCGCTGAGTCTCCGGTTGACGACGGCAAGTTCAAGGTTCGGCTCACGAACTTCGAGGGCCCGTTCGACCTGCTGCTGCAGCTGATCTCCCAGCACACGCTCGACGTGACCGAGGTGGCGTTGCACCAGGTCACCGACGACTTCATCGCGCACATCCGCGCCATGGGCGAGTCCTGGGACCTCGACGAGACCACCGAGTTCCTGGTCATCGCGGCCACGCTGCTCGACCTGAAGGCCGCCCGGCTGCTGCCCGCCGGTGACGTCGAGGACGAGGACGACCTGGCGTTGCTGGAGGCCCGCGACCTGCTGTTCGCCCGGCTCCTGCAGTACCGGGCGTACAAGCAGGTGGCGGCCCTGTTCGCCGAGCTGGAACAGGGCGCGTACCGCCGGTACCCGCGGTCGGTGTCGCTGGAGCCGCGCTTCGAGGGCCTGCTGCCCGAGGTGATGCTCGGCGTGACGCCCGACAAGTTCGCCCTGATCGCCGCGGCGGCGTTCCGGCCGAAGCAGAAGCGGACCCTGTCCGTCGCGCACATCCACCAGCACCGGGTGTCGATCCGCGAGACGGCCGACCTGCTCCGCGCGTTGCTGATCGAGCGGGGCACGGCGTCGTTCGCGGAGATCGTCGCGGACTGCACGGAGACCATGGAGGTCGTCGCGCGGTTCCTGGCGCTGCTGGAGCTGTACCGGGAGAAGTCGCTCGCGTTCGAGCAGGAGGACCCGCTAGGCCCGCTGCAGGTGACGTGGGTCGGTGGGACGTTGGAGCAGGCGCAGGCGCAGGCCCACGCCGGCGATGAGGACGAGGACTACGGCTGATGAGCGAGCCACTGGTGGGGCCGGACGCGGCAGAGGTGCGGAACCCGGGACCGGCGTTCGACGGGGCCGAGCCCGAGGACGTCGTTGTCGATGAAGGGCGCCTTGCCGCACCTGACGTCGATGAAGGCGCCCTTCATCGACCTGAGGACTCGGGCGAGGCGGAGGAGGACGTCGACGCGGCCGCCGAGCTCGAGGCGCAGCTGCTCGCCGCCGCCCCCGAGGAGGTCATCGAGGACAGCGGGCTGCCGGACCTCACCGACGACGCGGTCTTCGAGGCCGCGCTGGAGTCCGTCCTGCTGGTCGTCGACAGCCCGATCGCCGAAGACCAGCTCAGCAGTGCCCTTGAGCAGCCGGTTAAGCGAATCAAGGAGGCACTCCGTAGACTGTCGAACCGGTACACCGAGTCCGGCAGTGGCATCGATCTACGCAGGGCGGGGGACGGCTGGCGGTTCTACACGCGGGACCGGTTCGCCCCGTTCGTGGAGAAGCTGCTGCTCGACGGGCAGCGCGCGAAACTCACCCGCGCGGCCCTGGAGACGCTCGCGGTGATCGCCTACCGGCAGCCCGTCACGAGGGCGCGGATCGCGGCGGTCCGCGGTGTCAACGTGGACGGTGTGATCCGGACCCTGGTCGCGCGGGGGCTCATCGAGGAGACGGGCACGGACAGCGACACGGGTGGGATCCTGTACCGCACGACCGAACTGTTCCTGGAGCGGTTGGGGCTGTCGTCACTGAAGGACCTGCCCCCAATCGCGCCGCTGCTGCCCGAAGTGGATGCGATCGACGATGTCTGAGAACGAGGGCGTGCGCCTGCAGAAGGTGCTCGCGCAGGCGGGGATCGCCTCGCGCCGTGCTTCCGAGGAGCTGATCGAGCAGGGCCGCGTCCAGGTCGACGGCAAGGTCGTGCGCGAGCAGGGACGGCGGATCGACCCCCAGACGGCCGTGGTGCACGTGGACGGCGTGCGGGTGCAGATCCGCGAGGACGTCGTGACGATCGCGCTGAACAAGCCGTACGGCATGCTGTCGACGATGGAGGACGACCTGGGGCGGCCGTGCGTCGGCGACCTGGTGCGCAACCGCAAGGAGCGGCTCTTCCACGTCGGCCGGCTCGACGCCGAGACCGAGGGGCTGCTGCTGCTCACCAACGACGGTGAGCTCGCGCACCGGCTGATGCACCCCAGCTACAACGTCATGAAGACCTACCTCGCCGAGGTGCCCGGCCCGGTCGAGAAGGGGCTCGGCAAGAAGCTCAAGGCGGGCATCGAGCTGGAGGACGGGCCGATCAAGGTCGACTCGTTCAAGCTCATCAGCGCGGTTCCCGGCAAGGCGCTGGTCGAGGTGATCCTGCACGAGGGACGCAAGCACATCGTGCGTCGTCTGCTGGAGCACGTCGGCTATCCGGTGCAGTCGCTGGTGCGGGTCGCGATCGGGGACGTGTCGCTCGGCAACCAGCGGCCCGGTTCGATGCGCGTGCTCAACCGGCAGGAAGTCGGCGGTCTGTACAAGCTCGTCGGTCTCTGATCCGGCCCCTCAGCCGCGCGGCAGCCCGAGATCTCTCGCGTGCACGTCCAGCGGCCGGGGGTCGTCCCGCAGCCGGCCGCGGTACCAGCCGTCGCCGACCCACGCGTCGACGAAGAACTCGGTGCCCGCCGGGAGATGCTTCAGCGGCTCGCCCGGCCACGTCACGACGACGCCGCGGCGGAGCTCGCAGACCATCCGGGCCGGCACGACCGAGTCAGTGGTCACATCGCCGGAATCTAGGCACATCACCGTTGTCCACGGTCGCAGCGCTCAGGTTGACAACCAAACCGCCCGGCACGGTTGGGGCGAACGGGTTGTTCGCGGTCAGGCGTTGGCCGCTGAACGAGGTTCTCTGAACAATGACGGGATGCCGAGACGGGAACGCCCTCTCGACGAGGGCGAGAGCGGTCTGCTGCAGTTCGCCGCGGATCTGCGCAGGCTGCGGGAACGGGCGGGCAGCCCCACCTACCGGGAGCTGAGCCGGCGGGCGCACTACTCGGCGGCCGCGCTCTCGGAGGCGGCCGGTGGGCGGAAGCTGCCCAGTCTCGCGGTCACCAAGGCGTACGTGAAGGCCTGTGACGCCGACCCGGAGGAGTGGGAGCGGCGGTGGCGGGCGGTCGCGGAGAGCAAACCGCAGGCGGCCGGCAGTCCGTACGCGGGGCTCGCGATGTTCCAGCCGGACGACGCGCCGAGGTTCTTCGGGCGTGAGCGGTTGACGGCGGAGCTGCTCGCCACGAAGAACCGGTTCACGGGCGTGTTCGGGCCGTCCGGGGTGGGGAAGTCGTCGCTGCTGCGGGCCGGTCTCATCGCCCGCACCCGCGAGCCGGTCCTGCTGTTCACGCCCGGCGCGAACCCCGTCGAGGAGTGCGCGGTCGCGCTCGCCCGGCTCACCGGCCAGGACGCGGTCGAGCTGGCCGACGAGCTCGCAGATCCCGCGGAGCTGCGACGCAGGCATCAGCACCTCGTGGTCGTGGACCAGTTCGAGGAGCTGTTCACGTTGTGCCGCAACGAAGAGCTGCGCGTGTGGCTCATCTCGGCACTCCTGGGCTGCACGAAGGTGGTCATCGGTGTGCGCGCCGACTACTACGGGCATTGCGCGCGATATCCGGAACTCGTCGCGGCTCTCAACGGCGGTCAGCTCATGGTCGGCCCGATGACGCCGGACGAGCTGCGTCTCGCCATCACCGAACCCGCGGCCTTCGCGGGCGCCAAGGTGGAGACGGCACTGCTGGCCCGTCTGATGGCCGACGCGGTGGGACAGGCCGCCGTATTGCCGTTGCTGTCCCACGCGCTCGCGGAGACCTGGCAGCACCGCCGCGGCATGACGTTGACGCTCGCGGGCTACGAGGAGGTCGGCGGCCTCGAACACGCGATCGCCCGCACCGCGCAGGACGTGCTCGACGGGCTGTCCCCGCACCAACGGCAGCAGGCCAAGCGGATCCTGCTGCGGCTCGTCACCGAGGACGACACGAAACGCCGGGCCGGCAAGGACGAGCTCGAAGCCGACGAGCAGGTGCTGCAGGCGCTGGCCGCGGCCCGGCTCGTCGTCATCGACCGCGACGGCGTCGAACTGGCGCACGAGGCGTTGATCCGCAGCTGGCCCACGTTCGGTGCGTGGATCGAAGAAGAACGAGAGAACATCAAGGCGCAGCGCGAACTCACGCACGCCACCCAGACCTGGGAGTCACTGGACCGCGATCCCGGCGCGTTGTTGCGCGGACGCAGGTTGGCCACCGTCCCGGCCGGCCTCGCGCTGAACTCCGGGGAACGCGCGTTCCTCGCCGCCAGTCGCGCCGCCGAGGAAGAAGTCCACACGAGCACACGAAGACGCACGCGTCGTCAGCGTCAACTGCTCGCCGCGCTCGCCGCCCTGGTCGTCGTCGCCGCCAGTTCGACGGCCTTCGCCTTGCAGGCCAGCAGAACCGCCGCTGAACAACGCACCGCCGCCGTGGTGCTCAACGCCGTCGGCGAGGCCGCGGCCCTGCGCTCCACCAACCCCGGCCTGGCCGAGCAGGTGTCGCTGGCCGCCTATCGGCTCATGCCGTTGACCCAGGCACGCAACGGTCTGCGCCAGGAGAACGTCCCGTCCCAGGTGGTGCGCGAAGCCCCGGCGGAGGTGACGGCGCTGGTGGTCGGACCGACCCAGCAGCAGGTGGTCACCGGGCACCGCGACGGCACCGTGGTGCTGACCGACCTCGAAGACCTGCCGTCACCGCGCACCTCCCACGAGGCCACCAGGCATGCCGGTGCCGTGACGGCGTTGGCGATGGACTCGGCCGGCGGCCTGGTCGCGTCGGTCAGCGAGGACGGTGCCGTCCACGTCGTCGACGTCTCCCTCGGCAAGCCCCGCGAACTGGCCGCGCTGCCCACGCACGCCACCGCGATCGCCTGGCAGGGCACCACCCTCGTCACCACCGACCACGACGGCGCGCTGAGCTTCTGGACCGATCTCCGGCTCGACCGGCCCAGACTCCTCACCACCGCCCAGCTGGGCCTGGGTCCGTTGGCGGGCTTGGCCTTCCGCCCGGACGGCCAGGTCCTCGCCGCCGTCACCACCGGTCGCGCCGTCCACCTCGTCGACGTCACCGACCCGCGCAACCCGGCCCTGCTGTCCCTGACCAAGCAGTTCGCGGGCACCGCCCAGTTCGCGGGCGAGGACCTGCTGCTGACCACCGGCACCACCGCGGTGCACGTCTGGGACGTCACCGACCTGCGTCACCCGGTGCTGCGCGCCGAGGTCCCGTCCGGCGGTGGCTCGGTCACCTCCGCCTGGCTCGGACCTGAGAGGCTCGCGGTGGCCACGGACGACGGCCTGGTGCGGCTGTGGCGGCTCAAGGACCGCGAAGAGCCGGTCGAACAGGCGTTGCTGCGCGGTCACACGGGACCGGTCGCCGCGGTCGGGCTCAGGCCGAAGGGCGACGAGGTCGTGACGGGCGGCGCGGACCGGGCGGTGCGGCTGTGGGACGTCGACCCGCGCGACCCGGCGGTGCGGATCTGCGAACAGGCGGTCCGGCCGATGAACCGCGAGGAGTGGCGGCGGTACTTCGGTGACCTGGAGTTCACCCCGCCGTGTTGAACGATCACCAGAATGACGTCTGGCCGGTGAGCTGTTAGCGGGGTGTTAGACGACAGGCGAACCTCTGGTGGACAATCCGGCCAGGAGGCGGCATGCCACGAGGGGAACGACCGCTGGGTCCGGAGGACACCGCGTTGCTGCGGTTCGCCGGTGACCTGCGCAGACTGCGTGACCAGGCAGGTAAACCGAGCTACCGCGAGCTGGCTCGGCGGGCCAACTACTCGCCCACGGCGTTGTCCGACGCCGCGGGCGGCCGGAAACTGCCGTCCCTCGCGCTGACGCTCGCGTTCGTGCGTGCCTGTGAAGGCGATCCGGCGCCCTGGACCAAGCGGTGG
The DNA here is from genome assembly GCF_040609115.1 of Lentzea sp. NPDC004782. Classification (NCBI taxonomy): domain Bacteria; kingdom Bacillati; phylum Actinomycetota; class Actinomycetes; order Pseudonocardiales; family Pseudonocardiaceae; genus Lentzea; species Lentzea sp. NPDC004782. The sequence continues at coordinate 50,099 of NZ_JBEXJN010000046.1, read as the reverse complement.
CGCGAGCTCGCCGCCGAACACGCAATGCCATTGCAGCCTAACGCACCGTATCCGGGTGGGGAACCGTTCGGGGAAGACGACGCGAAGAAGTTCTTCGGCCGTGAGTACCTCGTCGAACAGGTCGTGGAGTCGGTCAGGGCGAAACCGCTCACCGTTCTCGTCGGCGTCTCCGGGTCGGGCCGCACCTCCCTCCTCGCCGCCGGGGTCAAGCCCGCGCTCGACGACGCGGTGCTGGTCACGCCGGACGGCGACGCGCTGGAGAACCTCGCCCGCGCCCTCGCCGAGGTCTTCGGCGACACGACGCCCGCACGGCTCGCCGCACAGCTGCGACAGGACCCGGACCACCTCCGGTTGCGGATCCGCCAGCACCGGCCCGGCCTGACCGTCCTCGTCGACGACGTCGAGAAGGCGCTGGACCAGCAGGACTTCGTCACCGCGCTGACCCGCTGCCCGCACGTCGTCGTCGCGGTCCGCGCCGACCACCGCGACCGGTGCCACGAGAAGGGCCTGCGCGGCAACGAGATCGTCATCGCGCCGATGAGCGCGGACCAGCTGCGGCGCGCGATCACCGAGCCCGCCGCCAAGATCGGCGCCACGATCGAGACGGCCGTGATCGCCCGGCTGGTCGCGGACGCCGCCAACCAGCACGCGCTGCCGTTGGTGCAGCAGGTGCTCACCGAGACGTGGCGGCGCAAGCGCGGCATGACGTTGTCGCAGGCCGGGTTCGAGGAGACCGGTGGCATCGAGCACGTCGTCGGACGGGCGGCGACCGCGTTCTTCGACCACCTGACCGAAGACGAGCGGGCGGAGGCGAAGAAGGTTCTCCTGCGGCTGGTCTCGGTGCAGCGCAACGGAATCGTGCAACGCCGGAGCCGCAGGCCCGACGTCGAGTCCGCGCTGCTGGACCTGCTCGCGGGGGCCAGGCTGGTCACGCTGACCGAGGACGGGGTCGAGCTCGCCCACGACGCGCTGCTGCGCTGGCCGCGGCTCACCGAGTGGATCGACGAGGAACGCGAGAACCTCCGCACGCACGAGCAGCTCGTCACCGCGATGGAGCTGTGGGAGGCGAGCGACCGCGACCCGATGGCGCTCTACCGCGGCGCGCGGTTGCGCAGGGCCAGGGAGCTCGGCGAGTTCCTGACGGTGCGGGAACGGCGGTTCGTCGACCTCAGCGCCAAACGCGAGACGCGCCGCTCGACGGCGTTGATCGCGGTGGCGGCCGTGCTGATCGCGCTCGTGCCCGGCACGGTCGTCTACTCGCTGTCCACCGAACGCAGGATCACCGAGCTGCACGACCGGGAGCTCGGCGGCAAGGCGATCTCCGAGTCCGAGGCGCTGATGGAGCAGCGGCGGCCGTACGCGGACAAGTACGCGCTGGTCGGCTACAAGGTCAACCCGTCGATCGAGGCCGAGAAGGTGCTGCGGCTCGCCAACGCGATGACGCGCGGGATCCCGTTCACCGGCACCCCGGCGGACGACGCGGTCGTGCAGGTCGCGCCGCTCGGCCAGCTGGCCGCGGTGACCGACGGGGACGGCACCGACCGCATGTGGGACCTCGACGAGGACCGCGCGACGTCCGGCAAGCGGTTCTTCGACGGCCACCGGGTCGTCAAGCTCGCCCAGCACCGCGCGGTCACGCAGGACCGCAGCGAGCGGCAGCACCTGTGGGCCGTCAACAGCGCCGGCGACATCACCTACCTCGCACGGCTCGCGGACCGGTTCCGGACGCTCGACCTGAGCGCGGACGGCTCGCGGATCATCGGCAAGATCGGCGAGGTGGCCGAGGTCGGCCTCCCGACGCCGGACGCGTCCGAGCACCTGGAGCTGTACGACCTCAGCGATCCCGGGAAGCCGCGCCTGTGGCCGGTGCCGGTGCGCGACGCCGAGACCGTCGCGCTGAGCCAGGACGGCCGCGAGCTCGCCACCGCGGTCTGGGACGCGGCGAGCGGCACCTCGACGATCGAGTTCTGGCGCGTCGGAGCCACGTTCGAGAAGGCGGCGCCGTCGTTGACGCAGCAGGGCTACGTCCGCGGCCTCACCTACAGCAGCGACGGCCGGTGGCTCGCCGTCGAGCACTCGCCCGAGTCCGTCGTGCAGGTGTGGCAGCGCGTGCCGGGCAAGTCACCGGTGCTGCGCGCGACGATCGACAGCGTGCTGCGCACCGCGGCGCGGGTGACGTTCTCCGCCGACGACGACCGCGTGGCCGTGGTGCGTGACAACGTCTTCGAGGTCCAGCGGCTCTACACGTCGGGACGCCCGGCGGACCGGCTCGTGTACGTGTCCGGGCAGGGGCACTCGACGGCGGCGGTGTACCGGCCGCAGTACGGCGACTTCCTCGTGCGCGGCGGGGGCCAGAACCCCGAGCTGCTGCCGTACGACCTCGACAGCGCCCGCATCATCAAGAAGATGTGTGAAAAAGACGGTGCGCGGCTCACGGACTCCGAATGGGTGAAGAGCTTCGGCGAAGTGGAGCGCGTGGAAGTCTGCTGAACCGCCTTGATGTGTGGGAAACAACCCGGAGTTGGCCAAACACGCATTGTGAACGGGAGATCCACTCTCTAGGGTGACCGAGTGCGTGCGTTCACAAGGGGACTTCTCGGCATTGCCGGGTTTCTCGTGCTGTGGGAGCTCTTAGGACGCTCCCCTCTCATCCCTGCACACGCGCTTCCGCCACCGTCCGACGTGTTCGGTGAGCTGGTCACGCAGCTGACTTCGCCGGAGTTCCTCCGTCATGTCGTGGCAACGGTCCTGGCACTGCTGATCGCCATCGTGATCGCGATCGCCATCGCCGTGCCGAGTGGACTGGTCCTCGGCAGCGTTCCGGCCGTGCGGCACGCGACCCGCGCGGTCATCGAGTTCCTGCGCCCGATCCCTTCTGTGGCACTGATTCCGCTCGCGCTGGTGATGCTCGGCTTCGGACCGGAAACCAAGATCACCCTGGCCGTGTACGCGGCACTGTGGCCGATCCTCTTCAACACCATCTACGCCCTCGACGAGCTGGACCCGTTGCTGGTCGACACCGCAAGGGTTTTCGGCACCGGCCGCACGGGCGTGCTGTTCCGCGTGGCGCTGCCGAGCGCGTTGCCGTTCGTCCTCACCGGAATCCGGCTCGCGGCGACGACCGCGCTGGTCGTGATGGTGAGCGTGGAGCTCATGGCGGGCAGCCAGGTGGGCCTGGGCTACTTCATCATGGAGGCCCGCAGCGGGCCGGGACGGATGGACCAGGTGCTGGTCGGCACCGTGGTCGCGGGCGCGATCGGCGTCCTGCTCAACAACGGTCTCGAACGCGTCCGCCGGCGATGGGTGGCCTGGTGACCAGGTTCCTGCAGCGGTGGACCGTGTTCGCCGGGCTCGTCGCCGTGTGGCAGTTGCTCGGCTGGTTCGCGGACGACCCGTTCTTCCCACCGCCGTCGAAGATCCTTACGGCGGCGTGGGAGTGGTGGGTGCTGGAGCCGTCGAACGTCACCGAGCACGTGGTGCCGTCGATCGTGCGGCTGCTCGGCGGCTGGGCCATCGCCTCGGTGATCGGCGTGTCGCTGGGCCTGCTGCTGGGCCGCTCCGAGCGCGCGATGGAGTACGCGGGACCGTTGCTGGTGTTCCTGCGCTCGATCCCGCCGCCCGCGCTGGTGCCGGTGTTCCTGTTGCTGTTCAAGGCGGGCACGTCGATGCAGCTCGCGACGATCGTCTTCGGCGTCGTGTGGCCGGTGCTGCTCAACAGCGTGGACGGTGCCCGTTCCGTCGACGTGACCAAAGTGGACACTTCCGCGGTCTTCCGGATCCCGCGCTGGCAGTGGGTGCTCGGCGTGGTCCTGCCCGCCGCGTCGCCCAAGATCTTCGCCGGCCTGCGGGTGTCGTTGTCGCTTTCGCTGGTGCTGATGGTGATCTCCGAGCTCGTGGGCACGGACAACGGCATCGGCTCGCAGCTCATGCAGGCACAGCGCGAGTTCGACTACACGCGCATGTGGGCCGGGATCGTCCTGTTGGGCGTGCTCGGCTACGGACTCAACACCGCGCTTCTCGCGGTGGAACGCAGGGTGTTGGCGTGGCAACCGAGGAGTAGGGATGAGCAACATGCTTGAGGTGGCTGATCTAGGCCACACCTACGGCGACCACGAGGCCATTGGGGGCCTGTCGTTCACCGTGCGCGCCGGGGAACTGGTGTGTGTGGTGGGACCGTCGGGGTGTGGCAAATCGACACTGCTGCGCACGATCTCCGGGCTCGTCGCGCCATCGCGTGGCGACGTGTCCCTCAACGGCTCGCATCTCGCCGTGGTGTTCCAGGACTACTCGCGCTCGCTCTTCCCGTGGCTGAGCGTGCAGGGCAACGTGGAGTTCCCGCTGCGGAGCCTGCCTCGCGCGGAACGCCGCGCACGCGCCGCCGAGGCGCTGGAGTGGGTCGGACTGTCCGGTGCGGCCCGCAAGCGGCCGTGGCAGCTTTCCGGCGGTATGCAGCAGCGCGTGGCGATCGCGCGCGCGTTGGCCTACCGGCCTTCGTTGTTGTTGATGGACGAGCCGTTCGCCTCGGTGGACGCGCAGACCCGGTTCGAGCTGGAGGACCTGTTGCTTCGCGTGCGCCGTGAGCACGACACGACCGTTCTCGTGGTCACGCACGACATCGACGAGTCGGTGTACCTGGGAGACCGGATCCTCGTCCTGTCGGGCTCTCCTGCCCGTCTGGTAGCCGATCTGGAGGTGCCGCTGCCCGCCGAGCGCGACCAGGTGACGACGCGGACCGACGAGGGTTTCGTGGCGCTGCGGTCGAAGGTGGCGCGGCTGCTGAACGTGGGCAAGCCGGCGCTGGACGTCGAGAAGTGGGCCGCCGCCGAGCGCGAGTCGCTGAGCGAGACCGTTTCTTCCTGACGCACGAGCAGATGCAGATCAGCCCCGGACCCGTCGCGGTCCGGGGCTGATCTGCGTCGCACGGGAGACGGGGCCGACGAGAGGGAGGGCCCGTCGGCCAACGAGAAGCCGTCGCCGTGCGAGGAGGGTGTGCAAGCAGGCGGTGGACAGCGCGGGCGCCCCGGCGCTTCTCGGGGCTGCCCGCGCTGTACTGGTTACTCGTTCAAGACACAGCCACTCAGAAGTGGATGTCGATGTGGTTGCCGTTGGCGACACCGTGGTCGAGCACGTCGTTGCCCGCGACCTTCACGTCGCCGATGACCTGGCCGAGGTCGTGGTGGAGGTCGTTGTGGATCTCGCCGACCTGCGCCACGTCCTGAACGACGTTGTGGCTCACGTCGACGACGTTGTGAACGTCCGCCACGTCCTTGACCAGCACGTCGGTGTTCTTGACGAGGACGTCGGTGTCCACGACGTGCTTCGCGAGGACGTCGGTGTCGATGTCCTTGACCAGCACGTCCGACACGCCGGACACGTCGTGCAGGTTCGCCACGTCGGTCACCTTGGTGACGACGTCGTTGCCGGTGGCGATGTCCGAGACGTTGGAGACGACGTGGGTGCCCTTCAGCACGGTGGCGTCGAGCGTGTGCGACACGTCGCCGAGGCCGGAGAAGTCGGAGACCAGCGCGGTGATCGCCGAGGGAGCGGCCGCGTTCGCCAGGCCGTTCACACCCGCGACGCTCTCGACGTTGCCCGCGACCAGCTTCAGGGTGTCGACGGCGGGCAGGTCGGCGGGCAGGCCGGCGGGCAGCTCGCCACCGAGGATGCCACCGACCGCGTCGACGTTCGCGACGGACGCGGCGTCGAGGACCAGGGGCAGGATGTCGTGCACGTCGCCCGCGGTGATGTCGCTCAGGCCGGCGGCCTCCAGGCAGCCCAGCGGGTCCTGCTGGAACGCCTCACGGGCGTCGAGGTCGGTCAGCAGGCCGAGGGTGAAGTCGTGCAGGGTGATCTGCTCGGTCTGCACCGTGGTGCCACCGGTCTCCACGGTGGTGTCGCCCGCGTGGACCGTGGTCGGGCCCGTCTGCGCCGTGGTGGTGGTCGCGGTCTGCTGCTGCATGGGACTCAAGCTCCTGTAGCTGGGTCGGGGGATGTCGAGTTGAACCGTATGGACGAACGACATCCCCCGGCATCGGGAGTTGGCCCCAGATCGTGACGAAACAAGATCCCTAGGGGGTTGGTCTCACCCGTTAGGGGAGTCCGGGAAGTCACCCTAGAGGGGGAGATTCTGCCCTCAGGGGCCGACGTAGTTCTCCGCGAAGGTCGCCCGATAGGCAGCCGACTCCGCCAGGTGCTCCAGCCGCGCCTGCGCCAAGCGTCCGAAGAACGGCGAGCCCACGTCGGTGTGGATCATGTTCACCATCCACTGGGAGAACTCCTGTGCCCGCCACACGCGGCGCAGGCAGTCCTCGGAGTAGGTCTTGAGACCGGTCTCCGATCCGGTCGCGTAGAACTCCGTCAGCGCACGTCCGAACGTTGCGGCGTCGTTCAGGGCGAGGTTCATGCCCTTGGCGCCGACCGGCGTGATGATGTGGGCTGCGTCACCCAGCAGGTAGAGCCGTCCGTACGACATGGGCTCCACGACATGGCTGCGCATGTCCAGCACGCGCTTCTCGATGATCTTGCCCTCGGTCAGCGACCACGAGGAACCGTGGAGTGCGAACCGCTTGTGCAATGCTTCCCAGACCTGTTCGTCGGACCAGTCTGAAGCATTCGTTCCGACCGGCACCTGGAGGTAGAACCGGGAAACGGTCGGGGACCGGAGCATGTGTCCGGCGAAACCGTCCTCGTGTAAAGCGTAAATGATGGCTTTAGTCGACGGAGGTGCCTCTGCGAGAATTGCCAGCCACTCAATTCCGTGGTGATGGGTGAATTCTGTCAGCACCCCCGCGGGAATGGAGGGCCGGCTCACGCCGTGGAACCCGTCACATCCGGCCACGAAGTCGGACGTGACCTTCGTGCGCACCCCGTCTGCGCTGGTCCAGGTCACGGAGGGCTGCGAGGACGTCAAGTCGTGCAACTCCACGTCGCTGACGGAGAACCTGATGTCACCCCCTGCGTCCAGGAATGACCCGATGAGGTCCTTGACGACTTCCTGCTGGGGGTACACGTAGTGCTGACGGCCTCCATACAGGTCGCTGTAGGCCACCTGGAAGGCTTGTCCGCTCACGCGGAATTCACACGTTCCGTGACGGTCTGCTTCCATCAGTAAACGATCCGCCAGGCCGAGTGACTCCAACATGGTTACAGAGCGATGTTCCAGGACTCCCGCTCGTGGCCGGGTTTCCACATGAGCACGACTAGCTTTTTCGAGGACGACGCAGTCGATACCTGACTGCTGGATCAGGTTTGCCAAGGTCAGACCGGCCGGCCCGGCGCCGATGACGGCTACAGCGCGCTTCAACTGGGGTTCTCCTAGCCCTAGACCTGCTGTGCTTAGATGCTCACCGCAGGTAGTGGACTGGAACCTGCGCGTGTCGGTCAACTGGGGTCTTTTGGAGCAGTATCACTACTCTGAGTGGTTGACCGTCGCGTTCACCCCGCAACGACGACACCGCTCCGACAGGAGAGTGCTCCCGATGACTCGAAGAGTCCGCCGTATGGCCGTCCGTGGCATCGCCCTTGCCACGATGCTCGCCACCGTGGCGAGCTGTGGACTGCTCGGCGGCAAAGAGCCGGCGCCCACCACCGACGCGAACGGGCAGGTGGAGAAGGCGAAGATCACCCTGGGGGTCCTGCCGATCCTCGACGTGGCCTCGGTCCACGTGGCGATCAAGAAGGGCTACTTCAAGGCCGAGGGTCTCGAGGTCGAGCTCAAGACGATCCAGGGTGGTGCTCAGGCGATCCCCGGCCTGATCAACAAAGAGCTGGACATGACGTTCGGGAACTGGGTCTCGTTCTTCGCCGCCCAGTCGAAGGACGCGGCCAAGCAGGTCGACGGCATCAAGCTCATCGCCGATGGCTACCAGGCCAAACCCGACATGTTCCTGATCCTGGCCGCCGGTGACTCGGCGATCAAGAGCCCCAAGGACCTGGCGGGCAAGACCATCGCGATCAACACGTTCAAGAACATCGCGGAGCTGACCGCGAAGGCGACCCTGGAGGCCGCGAACGTCGACCCGAAGTCGGTCACGTTCAAGGAGATGCCGTTCCCCGACATGCAGGCCGCGGTCGCGAACAAGACCGTCGACGCGGCGTTCATGGTCGAGCCGTTCATCACCCGCGCGCAGCGCGCCGCCGGCCAGGTCAAGATCCTCGACGCGGCCTCCGGCCCGACCGACAACATCCCGATCGCCGGCTACGCGACCAGCGGTCAGTTCGCCAAGGAGAACCCGAAGACGGTGGCCGCGTTCCAGCGCGCGATCGCCAAGGGTCAGGCCGACGCGGGCGACCGTCCCACGGTCGAGCCGCTCCTCGTCGACTACGCCAAGGTCGACAAGGAAACCGCTGCTCTCGTGCACTTCGGCGCTTTCCCGACCACGCTCGACGCGACGCGTCTGCAGCGCGTCACCGAGCTGATGCAGCGCTACGGCCTGTTGGACAAGGCGCTGGACGTCAAGCCGATGCTCGTCCAGCCCTCCGGCAGTTGACGAACAGCGCGGGTGGCTGTGATCGCGCCGTGATCACGGCTGCCCGCGCTGCCGTTTCGGCCGGATGAATTATCGGTAAGGGGCCGTTTAGCCGCCCAGCTCGAAGTTGTTGATTCTCGAACCAGCTGTTTTTGTCGTCCGAACGGCGGTATGAGAACCGTGCGTTTTACACCAAGATCCACCAGGTTTGCTGCTATTAAACGGGGCGGGGAGTGTTGACGGTGCGCGGTCGAGAGGACCAGCGAGGCATCGACCGGTTCCGCCTACGCAACTGGCGGCTGCGAAGCAAGCTCGCGGTGGTGTTGTTGGTTCCGGCCCTGAGCACCGCGACGCTCGCGGGCCTGCGCCTGAACACCCAGCTCGACTCCGTCGAGCTCTTCGGCACCGTCCAGCGCGAGCTCGCCGTCAGCCACCAGGCTGCGAAGGTGGAGAACGCGCTGCAGGTCGAGCGCGACTGGGCCGTGCAGTGCGTGGCCGCCGGCAGGCAGAACGCGTGCCCGGAGCACGCCGCCCGCACCGGCGTCACCGACGCGGAACTGGGCAGGTACCGCGACTCGGGCGCGACGACCACGGCGTTGAGCGCGCCGCTGCGCGAGGCGTTCGGCAAGTCGCTGCAGTCGCTCGACAACCTGGCGAGCCTGCGCGTCACGTTGCTGAGCACGAAGTACCCGGACATGGCCGTGATCGGTGCCTACAACCAGATCATCGCCTCGCTCGGCCAGGTGCACCGCGCCGCGATCTCCAGCCTGAGCGAACCGGCGATCGTTCCGCTGGTCGCCGCGGCCCAGGCGCTGTACCAGGCGCAGGAACAGCTCGGCCAGCAGAACTCGATCCTGACCGCGACCGCGCTGCGCAAGGGTTTCGCGCCCGGTGGCGCGGACGAGCTGCGGGCCGCGCAGTCCCGGCTCGACGCGGCGTTCAACGAGTTCAACGACGTGGCGTCCGCGCAGAACCGGCAGAAGTTCCAGGACAGGGTGTCCGGTTCCGCCGTCGACGGGCGCAACCGGCTGGTGAAGCTCGCACTGGCGCAGGACGCCGAGGACAAGGCGGTGTCCATCACGGACGCCGAGGTGCTCAAGATCGGTGAGGACACCGCGAACCTGGTGCGGGAGGTCGCGGCGGACCTGGAGAGCCAGGCCGACGCCACCACCTCGCGCCTGCAGAGCATCGCGCGCACCGACGCGTGGCGTGACGCCGCACTGGTCGCCGCGGCGCTGCTCGTCGCGTTCGGTCTGATGGCGATGGTCGCGCAGTCGATGCTGCGGCCGCTGCGCATCCTCCGCCGCAGCGCCCTCGACGTCGCCCGCAACCAGCTGCCGGAGGCGATTCGCCGCATCCGTTCGCACCGCGACCCCGAACGCGCCGCGGAGGAGGCGATCGTCCCGGTGCCGCTGCACACGACCGAGGAGGTCGGTCAGGTCGCGCGGGCGTTCGACCTGGTGCAGCGCGAAGCCGTCCGCCTCGCCGTCGAGCAGGTGGCCCTGCGCGCGAACGTCAACGACATGTTCATCAACCTGTCGCGGCGCTCGCAGGCGCTGGTGGAACGCCAGATCAGCGTGATCGACCGGCTGGAGCAGGACGAGCAGGACCCCGACCACCTGGCGTCGCTGTTCGAGCTCGACCACCTCGCCACCCAGATGCGCCGCAACAGCGAGAACCTGCTGGTGCTCTCCGGCACGACGGTCAACCGCCGCGTCACCCGCCCGGTCGCGATCGCCGAGGTGCTCGGTGCCGCGGTGTCCGAGGTGGAGAAGTACGCGCGCGTCCAGATCGCGCCGACGCCGGACCTGATGGTGCAGGGCCGCGTGGTCAACGACCTCGCGCACCTCATCGCCGAGCTGCTCGACAACGCGACGGCGTTCTCCAAGCCGACCACCAAGGTCACCGTGCGCACGATCGAGACCCGCAAGGGCGAGGTCGCGATCCGCATCCACGACCGCGGCGTCGGCATGCAGGACGCCGACATCGCCGAGTCCAACGCGAAGCTCGCCGAGCCGCCGGAGGTCGACGTCTCCGTGGCCCGCGAGATGGGCCTCTACGTGGTCGGCCAGCTCGCCAAGCGGCACGAGATCCGCGTGACGCTCGCGAACAACGACGACATCGAAGGCGGCGTCACCGCCCAGGTGATCCTCCCGGTCACGTTGCTGCACAAGGGCGCGCCGCCCGCGTTGCCGCTGCTGCCGTCGGTCACCTCGACGATTCCGCCCGGCGCGGTGGAGACGACCGGCGAAGGCCTGTCGGGTGTGCCGAAGTGGACGCCGGAGTACCCGGTCGTGCTGCCGTCGGCCTCCGAGGTCTCCGACGAGCCCTCCGGCCGGCACCGCATCGAGCAGACGTCGGCCGACGGCCTGTTCACCGCGCGCGTCGAGGCCTCCGAGACGTCCGCTGAGGACGGTTACTCGTACGAGCCGCCGATGGAACGGCCGGCCGAGCCCGCCGCGTCGGCGGACCCCGGCGACCCGGCGACCGAGATCTTCCCGGCCGTCCGCGACGACGTCGAGGAGATCTCCGCCGACAGCCTGTCGCGGTGGTTCCAGACGCCCGCCGCGGTGCCGCAGCGCGGCGGCGCCACCGTCGTCAACGTCAAGGCCGTCGACGTCAAAGACTCCACAAAGGACGTTCCGGCAGCGGAGCCGGAGCACGAAGAGTCCGAACCTCCCACGGTGAACGGGTTGCCCAAGCGGCAGCGTTCGCCGGAACCATCGAAGTCCGAGGCACCAACGGCGGTGCCGCGCGCGGTCGCCGACTTCGCCGAGTCCGACTGGGGATCGGCCGACGAGGGCTGGCGTGCCGCTGGGGCGCTGGAAAGCAGCGTGCCCGCGCAGACGACGGAGAACGGCCTGCCCAAGCGCGTCCCGAAGGCGCGCCTGGTGCCCGGTTCGTCTCCCAAACCGTCGTCACCCGTTCCCCAGCTGGCGGCCGTCGCGACGGGAGGTCGTTCCGCGGAACGGCTCCGGCAGCGGTTCGCCACGTACCAGAAGGGTGTCCAGCTGGGCCGTGAGTCGCTCTTCGACTCGGCCGTCGGCGGCATCCCCGTGATCGCAGAAAGGGAACACCAGTGACCACCGCGACTGAGGAACTGGACAACTTCAGCTGGCTGGTCGAGGACTTCGTCAGCAGGGTCGCCGGTGTCGCGCACGCGATCGTCGTCTCGGCCGACGGTCTGCTGCTCGCCTCGTCGGACCGGCTCCCGCACGACCGCGCCGAACAGCTCGCCGCTGTGTCCTCCGGCCTGGTTTCGCTGAACCTCGGCGCGGCGCGTTGCTTCGAGGCGGGTGAGGTGAAACAAACCGTCGTCGAGATGGAACGGGGCTATCTTTTCCTGATGTCCATCAGCGACGGGTCCTGCCTCGCCGTGCTCGCCGCGCCCAACTGCGACATCGGGCTCATCGGTTACGCGATGACCCGGCTGGTGGAACGGGTCGGTCTCCAGCTCACGCCGGAGATCCGTGCCCAGCTGCACGTTTCCATGCGAGCCTGAGTAGAGAGAAGTTCCCCATGAGAGACGGTGCTCCGGGTCGTCCGGGGTCACCTGGGGTGGACCTGACCGCGATGTCGGCGAAGATCGTCGTCGCGGGCGGGTTCGGCGTCGGCAAGACGACGTTCGTGGGCTCGGTTTCCGAGATCACCCCGCTGACCACCGAAGCCGTCATGACCCAGGCATCGGTCGGAGTCGACGACCTGTCCGCGGTTCCTGACAAGGTCACCACCACGGTGGCCATGGACTTCGGCCGCGTGTCGCTGGACAAGGACCTGATCCTCTACCTGTTCGGCACACCTGGACAGCACCGGTTCTGGTTCATGTGGGACGACCTGGTCCGCGGTGCGATCGGCGCTGTCGTGCTGGTCGACACGCGCCGGATCGACGAGGCCTTCGCGCCCATCGACTTCTTCGAGGACCGCGAACTGCCGTACGTGATCGCGGTGAACTGCTTCGACGGTCTCATGCACCACCGGGCCGAGGAGGTGCGGGACGCGCTGACGATCCCGTCGTCCGTGCCGATCATCCCGTGCGACGCGCGGAACCGCCAGTCGACGAAGCAGATCCTGATCGCGTTGGTGGAGCACGCGTTGCGCCAGCCTTCGTTCGCCTGACACGCAACGAAAGTCGGTACCGGGAACCCCTGCCCGCAACGCCGTGGGCAGGGGTTTTCGCCTGTTCGGCGGCGATCTGTTCGCGGTGCCGGTACGAGCACCTGCGAAGTGCCTGGACCGTGCCAGCGTTGATTGACTCTTGACTTTTCTTGTGCGCCAAGGCTTCAGCGATACAGTCGAGGAGCAATCACCCTGCATTGCGAGGAGATTCCTGTGTTCCTGCGCAAGACTGTTGCTGTGCTGGCCGGCGCCGCCGCCCTGTCTCTCGGCGTCGCGGGCACCGCACAAGCCGCTCGCACCATCACCTACGACTCCACGGGTGCGGCTCAGTACGAGTCGGACATCACGGAGGCCGTGAAGGTCTGGAACGGTGACGTGAAGAACGTCCAGATCAAGAAGGCCGCCCCGGGGACCCGTGCGAACTTCACCATCGTGTCCGACCCCGGCTGGCCGCGGGCGCAACCGACCACGCTCGGCAACGGCAAGATCTGGATCGGCAAGCAGGCCGTGGACCAGGGGTACAGCAGGGTCCGGATCGTCGCCCACGAGATGGGGCACATCCTGGGTCTGCCGGACGTCAAGCCCGGCCCGTGCTCCAGCCTGATGTCGGGCTCCACCGGCGGCGTCGACTGCCCGAACGTCCACCCGAACGCGGCGGAGAAGGCCCGCGTCGAGCGGCTCTTCGCCGGTTCCGCCAAGGCTGACCTCACCGAGAGCGTGGACGCGGCCTGACCGCGCCCGGTGGGTCTCCCGCGGCTACCGCGGGAGACCCACCGCCAGGTCGACACCCAGGGCGGTCAGCTCGTCGCGGTCGCCCGGTCCGCCGATCACGTGCAGGCCCGCCGACCGCAGCAACGGCACCATGAGCGCCAAACCCTGCCGCGCCAGCCGTTCCGACGGCGGTGGGGCGAGCCGGACGCCCCACACCGGGCTGCGATCCACAGTGGACAGACCGGCGAAACCGCCGCCGAACTCGTGCAGCAGCACGTGGACGCCCATGTCGTGCAGCACTTCGAGGTTCTCCTCGCCGTCGGGCATCGACCGCACGTCCAGCGCCAGGAACAGCGACGAGGCCGGGAAGGCGCAGGCGCGCAGGGTGGCCCGCACGTGCGCGGCCAGGTCCTGGTCCCGCGACTGGTCCCGTGACAACCGGATCAGCACCGGCTCTCCGCGCGAACACGCGTCGTGCAACACCATCTGCCCAACGCGCGCGGCCAGGCCCAAAGCATCCGCGTAGGCCACGACGTCGTCGTGCCGGGACGTGCCCCACCGCAGCGACGCCTCGACGAAGGCGAGCGAGCCCGACCCCCACGACACCGGCGCGTACTCGACCGAGATCTCGCCGTTCTCGAAGGCGCCGGGCATGGCCGCGATCCGCGCGAAGCGGGCGCGGTCGGAGAGGTCGGCCTCGTGGTCGTAGATCGCCCACTGCCGCTTGCCGCCGGTCTCGGCCCGTCGCAACGTCGAATGCGCACGGCGCAGCACCGCGTTCGGATCCACGCCCGGCCCGGACGTGTGCACGAAACCGATCGACGTCGACACCGCGACGCCCGCGCCCTCCAGGTAGACCGGCTCGGACAGCTCGTCGTCGATCATCTCGGCCAGCGCGGCCACGTCCGGGGAACCGTGGATCAGCACCACGAACTCGTCGCCGCCGATCCGTGCGACCACGGCGTCCGGCAGCACCACCCGCAGCCGTCGCGCGACCTCCACCAGCACCGCGTCCCCGGCCGCGCAACCCAGGCCGTCGTTGACGATCGTGAGGCTGTCGACGTCGAGGTACCCCAGCGTGTGCGGCTCACCGGACGCGAGCGCCGACTCCAGCTTGTCGGTGAACGAGGCGCGGTTCGGCAGCCCGGTCAGCAGGTCCGTCAACGACTGGTGCCGCAACCACTCCTGCAGCATCCGCTGCTCGGTCACGTCCTCGATCAGCGCGACGTGGAACTTCGGCAGCCCGTCCGCCCCGCGCAGCACGGACAGCACGATGTTCACCCACACCGTGTCACCGTTGCCGCGCACCAGTTGCCACTCGCGCCGATCACTGTCCACAGAGGACGCGATCATCCGCTCGCAGGCCGACGCCAGCGCCAGTGCGTCGGCCTCGGCGAAGAGCTCCTTGGGCATCTCCTCGTGGCCGAGCATCCGCACCAGCGCCTCGTTCGCCTCCACGACCGTGCCGAGCAGGTCGAAGATCGCGATACCCACCGCCGTCGACGCGAAGACCTGGGCGAACCGGGCCTCGCTGTCGTGCAGGTCGCGCTGTGCGTCCTCGACGGCCTTCAGCAGCGCGTTCTTGACCTTCTCCTGCTCGGAGAACAGCTGGTCGCGCGTGGCGCGCACGTACCCGGCCGCGAGCTCGCCCAGCACCTCGGGAGAGACCTCCGGCGCGAGCACCTCCAGCGTCCGCCGCAACGAGTCGGGACCGGTGAAGCGCTTGCGCACCAGCCATTTCCCGACGGCGGAGGCCTCCTGCCCAGCACGCAGCCGGGCGGCGTGTTCGTCGAGGTGCTGCGTCAGCTTCCGCCGTGACATCGGCGAGTACGCGCTCTCGATCAGAACGGCCGCCCAGCGCTGTGCGAGGGGCGAGGTGGTCATCAGGGTTTGCGCCCCACCGCGGCGTAGAGGTTCGCCTTCGACGGGTCCTCGCCGACGTCCTCCGGCGTCTCCGGTCGCCACTGCGGGGTGAACACGATGCCGGGCTCGACGATCTCCAGTCCGGACAACATCTCCGCCACCCGGGCGCGCGTGCGTGGCGTGATCGGCTCCGCGGTCTTCGCGAAGATCTCCTTCCCCGCCGCCATGGCCGCCGGCATGCTGTCGGCGGTGAAGTGCGACAGCGCCAGGTACGAACCGGAGGAGAGCGCTTCCACGTAACGCGACAGCACGCCCCGCGGGTCGTCGGAGTCGGGGATGAACTGCAGGACGCCCACGACCAGCAACCCGACCGGCTGCGAGAAGTCGAGCAGGTCCCGGGCCTGCGCCACGATCTTCTCCGGCTCGCGCAGGTCACCGAGCAACGCGGTCACGTTCGGCTCGTCGGCCAGCATCAGCTCGGCGTGCGTGATCGCGACCGGTTCGAAGTCGACGTACACGACCTTCGACTCGGGGGCGACCTCGTGCGCCACCTCGTGCACGTTGCCCACCGTCGGGATGCCCGACCCGAGGTCGAGGAACTGCCGGATGCCCAGACCGGCCAGCTCCAGCACCACGCGGCGCAGGTACGCCCGGTTGCGCCGGGCCATGTCCCGCACGGGCAGCACCCTGATGAGCGCCTCGGCGGTCTCGCGGTCCGCTTCGAAGTTGTGGCCGCCGCCCAGCAGGTAGTCGTAGATCCGGGCGGAACTCGGCACGTCGACGTTGACGCCCTCCGGAACCCAGCTGACTCGATCGACCACGGCCCACACCTTTCGCGACGCGAATTCGGAGCGCGGACAACCCTAGTGGCCGCAGAGGTGGGCCGAACGAAGGAATTCCTCCATCACTCGAATGGTGCTCAGAGGATGAACCAATCGGTGCAACCGTGAGCGAACCGGAACTTCACCGGTCCGCGCGGTGCACTCCCCATCACGAACATCCCCAGTTCGTCGACCGCCGCTGTTTCGTGCTCCCCGTTCGGCGTCACCAGCGTGACCGATCCGGACGCCGGCATCAGCTGACCGGTGATCCCCGCCGCCGACACCTCGACCTGCAGCGACACGCCGTCCGCGTCGAACACCAGCTGCCGCGCCGTCGTCGTGGACCTCGCGCGGTCGAACAGCGTGTCGTCCAGCACGGAGTCGTACGACGTGAGCAGCAGCAGCTCCTCGTCGATGGTCCGCCAGGTGAACGCGGCCTTCGCGGCCTCCACGAACTCCGGCGGCACCTCCTCGGAAGGTGTGCTCAAGGCGTCCCGCAAGGCGTCGAGCAGCATCTCGTCACTGTCCCAGTCGTGCCGCACCCAGCACACCTCCTCTCGCTGACGACTTCTTCTGGGGCGATCCCAGGAACGCTGCGATCGCGGGGGTCTTGCGCAACTTCTCCAGGCAACGTATCCGGGTC
Organism: Lentzea sp. NPDC004782; assembly: GCF_040609115.1. Lineage (NCBI taxonomy): Bacteria > Bacillati > Actinomycetota > Actinomycetes > Pseudonocardiales > Pseudonocardiaceae > Lentzea > Lentzea sp. NPDC004782. Next base: position 33,477 of record NZ_JBEXJN010000046.1, on the reverse strand, counting down.
GGGCCGATGCTGCCGATCGGCATCGCGAGCTCGTCGCTCACGACCTGGTAGCTCGGCGGCGGATCGGTCATCAGCTTCGTCAGCAACCGCTTGCACTGGTCCGTGAGCTCGGCGAACCCGTCCCGCAGGGCCTGCCGCCGCTCCACGGCCAGCAGGTCCGCCTCCACGTCCGCGTCCACCTGCTCCGACTCCAGCGCGTCGGACTCCGACAACGGGTCGTAGAGGTGCGTGCGCTGCTGCACGCGCAGCACGCGCAGGCACTCGTTGCGGGTGGTCGTCATGATCCAGCCGGGCAGTGCCTCGGGCTCGCGCAGCCGTCCGATCTGCTCCACCAGCCGAAGCCACAGCGTCTGGTTCACGTCGGCCGCGTCCGCGGGGCGCAGCCGGTGCTTGTAGATCACCGACACCACCAGCGGCGTGTAACGGTCCACGATCTCGTTCCACGCCGACTGGTCGCCCTCGGCCGCCGCGCGCACGAGCGCGGCGATCGGGGATCCTGCGGTCACGTCGACTCCTCGCGGTCACAACTGGCGGAGGCCGAGGTTGCTCCCCAGATACAACTATTTGACAAAAACTCCGTAGCCGGGGTGGAACTCGGCACCGTCCAGCAGCTTGTCACGCGCCTGACCGGCGCTGATGCCGTCCGCGGCCATGACGGCGGCGATCCGGCCCGTCATCCACGGCGCCGAGAACGACGTGCCGGCCCAGTACGCCCAGAGCGTGAACGGGGTGAAGTCCGGCTCGCCCGGCAGCTTCCACTCGCCCTTGAGGTAGGTCGAGGACCGGTTGCCGATCGCGCACGCGTTGACCCAGTGGCCGAAGCTCGAGTAGCACGCGGGGATGATCGAGCCGTCGGCGTTCTGCGCGAGTGCCGAGACGGCCGTCACGCCGCAGAACGCGGCGGGCCAGCTCGGTCGCTGGTCGCCGCGGTTGCCGGCGGACGCGACCACGACGATGTCGCTCGGCAGGTTCTGCAGCGTGAGACGCAGCGGTTCGGACGCCACGTCGTCCTCGGTGTAGCAGCCGAGCGAGAGGTTCAGGACGTTGATCTTCTTGCGGCCCAGCTCCGTGATCTTGCGGCAGAGCGTCTCCTCGTCGCCGAGGCCGTTGGGGTCGAGCGCGACCTCCGGGTCGAACGTGACGCCGGGCGCGGCGCTCTGGATGACGCCCGCGACGAACGTGCCGTGCCCGCCCTGCAGCGCGAAGAGGCTGCCGGCGCTGTAGGCCCTGTCGACGTCGTCGGCTTCCTCGGCGTATCGGCCCTTGAACCAGTCCGCGTGCTCGCTCGTCGCGTTCTGGGCGATGCCGGTGTCGATGATCCCGACCCGGATCGCGGAGTGCCGGTCGTCGGCCTTGGGCGCGGACAGCGGGTCGGTGGGGCGGGGGCGGTCGCCGGGGTTGCCCATCACGTTGCCGCCGTGGCCGACGATCACGTGGTGCGGCTGCACGAGCGGCACCCGCTCGTTCGGCCAGTTTCGTTGGTCGCGCAACAGTCGCACGATGCGCGGAATGTCTTGGGCGTTGTTCGGGAGGATCAATCGCGCCATTCCGGCGAATCCTTCGCCGGGGCGGGCGTCGATATTGTTCTGCCGCAGTTTTGCGATCACCCGGTCGAGATCGGCGGTGCCGACCAGGAGCTGGCCGGGACGATAAAGGAATTCCCGCCCGCGTTCGGCGTGGAAGCCGATGTTCTTGTCATCGGCGATGAGCTGCTGAAATGCTCTTTCGTAAAGCTCAGAACGTTCCGACGGTTTCGTCACCAGGGCCTCACAAAGTAGCGTCGACTCTCCACCCCGACCGAGCTTGATCAAACTACCACACCCGATAAAGTGGCGCCGTGACCGACTTTTGTGCGGAGGACGCGCTGGAGGCCAGGCAGCGCAACCCGCGTGCGGCCGTGGAGATGGCTCGCGAGGTGCTCCGCACGACGGAAGATCGCTCGGAATGGGCGATCGCCGAACGGGCGATCGGACTGGCGCTGCGCGAGCTGCACGACTACAGCGGCTCGATTCGCCACCTGCGCCGCTCGATCCGCATCGCCACCGACGCGTCGTTGCCCCGCTTGTCCGCTCTGGCGCAGATGAGCCTCGCGTGGGTGCTCGCCTACACGGGCCGGCACCGCGCTGCCCTGCGCGCGCTGGACGTCGCCATGCCGGAGCTGACCGGTGCCGACGCGGTCGCCGCGCTGATGCAACGCGGTGTCGTCTTCCACTACCTCACCCGCTACGACGACGCCCAGCGCGACTACACCGCGGCCATCGGCGGTGCTCGCCGCGTGGAGGACAAGCTGGTCGAGGCGCGCGCTTACAACAACCGCGGGCTCGTGCGCGCGTACGTGGGCAACATGCGCGAGGCGGCCGCGGACTTCGACGTGGCCGCTTCGCTGCTCGGTTCGCTGGGGCAGGAACTGGGCGTCGCGGACGTGCACTGGAACGCGGGCATCATGGCGACGCGGTCCGGTGACGTGCCGGCCGCGCTGACGTTGTTCGACAAGGCCGACGAGGTCTACCGGCGGCTCGACGTGCCCCGGCCGGCGCTGCTGGTGAACCGGCTGGAGCTGCTGGTCTCCGTGCCGCTGGTCGACGAGGCCCGTGCGGCGGCCGACCGGGCGATCACCGAGCTGAAGGCGCTGAGGAACCCGTTCGCCACCTCGGAGGCGCTGTACTTCCGCGCCAGGATCGCGCTGCTGGACGACGATCCGGGCGCCGCCAACGCGTTCGCCGCCGAGGCACGCCGCCGGTTCCGCCGCGAGCAACGCCTGCTGTGGGCGGCCGGCGCGCGCTACCTGGAGCTGCACGCCGCGGTGCTGCGCGGGGACCGCACCCGGCCGTTGCGGCTCGCGCTGTCCCGCGTGGCCGCCGAGCTCGACGCGATGGACTGGCGCCTGCCCGCGCTGGAGGCCCGCATCGACGCCGGACTGGTCGCCGCCGACCTCGGGCATCGTGCGCGTGCGGTCGCGGAGCTGTCCGTGGCGGCGGCGGCGCGGTCGCGCGGACCGGCCGGGCTGCGGGTCCGCGGCTGGTACGCGGAGGCGTTGCGGCGCAAGCTTTCCGGTGACATCCGCGGCACGTCCGCCGCACTGCGCCGCGGTATTTCGTTGCTGGACGAGTACCGGGTGTCCCTGGGCGCCGCCGAGTTGCGGGCGTCCACCGGCGTGCAGGGGCAGGCCCTGGCGCTGGAGGGGCTGCGGCTGGCCGTGGCGTCCGGGAACGCCGGGCGGGTGCTGTCGTGGACCGAGACCTGGCGCGCGGGGGCGTTGCGGATGAAGTCCGTGTCACCGCCGGACGATCCGCGCCTGGAGGACGCGCTGGCGTCGTTGCGGGCGGTGTCCGCCGACATCGAGTCGGCGGTGCTGGCCGGCAAGCCCGCCGGCGCGTTGCGCGTGCAGCTGGTCCGTGCCGAACAACGCGTCCGCGACCTCACCCGGCAGATGTCCGGCGGGGGAGCGGTGTTCAAGCCGCCGTCGGTGGCTTCGCTGGTGAGTGCTCTGGGTGACGCCGCGCTGATCGAGTTCGTCGAGTACGACGGTTCACTGATGGCCGTGGTGCTGGCGGGTGGCCGGGCCTCGCTGCACACGCTCGGTCCATTGGACGGCGTGGTCCGCGAGATCCGGTTGCTGCGCTTCGCGTTGCACCGCTTGGTGACGCTGCCGCCGCGACTGCCGAACCTGGCCGTGGCGCGGTCTTCCGCGGCGCACGCGGCTTCTCTTCTGGCGCAACGGTTGCTGGCACCGCTGGCGGCCCGGATCGACGGACGGCCGCTGGTCGTGGTGCCGACCGGGGCGCTGAACGGCCTGCCGTGGGCCGTGCTGGAGCGTCAGGTGACCGTGGCGCCTTCGGCTTCGGTGTGGCTGCGGGCCTGTTCGGCCGCCGACGCGGGCGGGGAGGCGGTGCTGGCGGCCGGACCGCGCATGACCGCCGCGCCCGCCGAGATCAAGGCGATCAGTGCGCACGTTCCTGGCCGTGTCCTGGTCGACTCAGAGGCGACCGTGAGCGCCGTTGCGTCCGCAATGGACGGTGCGGCTCTGGCGCACATCGCCGCCCACGGCTCGTTCCGCGTCGACAACCCGTTGTTCAGCGCCTTGGAGCTGGCGGACGGGCCGTTGACCGTCTACGACATCGAACGGCTGCGGACGCCTCCGGCTCGGGTGGTGCTGTCGGCGTGTGACACCGGGCAGTCGGCGGTCCGTCCGGGGGACGAGCTGATGGGGTTCACGGCGGCGCTGCTCGGGCTGGGGACGCGGACGTTGATCGCGCCGGTGGTGCCGGTGCCCACCGACGGGACCGCGCCGGTCATGGTGGAGCTGCACCAGAAACTGGCCGCGGGGATGGCGCCGGCGGAGGCTCTGGCGGCGGTGCAACGGGCTGCGGCCGACGACGCTGCTTATGCTGCGGCCGTGGGGTTCGTGTGCTTCGGCGCGGGCTGATCACTTCCGCGGGCGCTTGGAGAACAGCGCGCCTTCGGCGGCGCAGCCGCGGGTGGCATTCGGTATGTCCGAAGGTGCCGCCATCCCGACGGTGACGGTGCCGTCCGCGAGGCGCACGCCCTCAAGGCACTTGTCGCGGCCACCGTTGGCGACGACGCCGATTTCGCCGTTCTCGACGGCCGCGTCCAGAGTGGGCTCGCGCCACGGCTGCCCGTACTCGTCGGTCGGCAACGGTGGCAGCTGCGCGCGCACCGCGGTGAGCACCTCGTCGCGGCTGGGGGCTGGTGGTAGTGCGGAGAGGGCTGCTTTGAAGGCATCCGCGTAGTTGCCGGGCACGCCGTCATGCGGGATGCCCGGCGGGAGCAGCGCTGGGGCGCCGGGCGGGCAGTGGACTCGGGAGGGGCCGTCGGCGAGGCCGAAGTAGTTGAACTCCATGCGATAGCACGCGGTGACGGCGTCCTTGTGAACCCACAAGGCGTTGTACTCGTCGTGGTGGATGCGGATGACCAGGCGCGAGCTGGGCTTCTTGGTGTCGGTGAGGCGGTTGCCGATGTCGGTGAACTCGATGACGTCCCAGCCGCCGCACTGGCTGTACCACTCCAGCTCGCGGCGTGCGAACGCGGCCGCGCTGTCCGGCACCGGATACCTGGCGAGGCACTCCGCCGAGCTGTCGGCGGAGTCGTCGGTGGCCCCGTCGCCCGCTGGTCTGGCTGCGAAGTACGCGAGCACGGCGAGCACGGCCGCGAGCAAAGCCACGATCCCCCAGGGCTTCATGCGGGCGACGCTAGTGCGTTCCGGTCCGAGGCATTCCAGAACTCAAACGTTTCGCTTATGTTGCTCGGCATGACAACGAGGTCGTGGTGGGGCTGGGGCACCGTCGAGGACGCCGTCACCCCCGCCGAACGCCGTGAGCTGGTCTCCCGCGTCCGCGCGGTGTTGCCGGACGCGGACCTGACGTTCCACGCTCCGCCGGACCCTTCGTCGCTGGACGTTCCGCCGCCGCGGATCTCACCGCCTGGCGGGCTGTACTCCGCTGACGTCGTCGACCGGCTCAGCCATGCCCGTGGTCAGGCCTATCGCGATGTCACCAGGAACCTCGCCGGTGAGGTCGGGCCGTTGCCGGACGCCGTCGCGCGGCCGCGGACCGAGCAGGACGTCGTCGACGTGCTGGACTGGTGTTCGTCCAACGGCGTCGCGGTGATTCCGTTCGGTGGCGGCACCTCGGTGGTCGGCGGGGTCGAGCCGCGGGATCTCGAACGGGTCGTGACGCTGGATCTGTCGTTGCTGGACCGGGTGCTGGAGGTGGATGCCGTCAGCCGTGCCGCGCGGATCCAGGCCGGTGTGTTCGGGCCGTCGCTGGAGGCGCAGCTGAAGCCGTCCGGGTTGACGTTGCGGCACTTCCCGCAGTCGTTCGAGTTCTCGACGCTGGGCGGCTGGCTCGCGACCCGCGCGGGCGGCCACTACGCCACGCTCTACACGCACGTCGACGACCTGACCGAGTCGTTGCGGGTCGTGACTCCCGTCGGGGTGTCCGAGTCGCGGCGGTTGCCGGGGTCGGGCGCCGGGCCGTCACCCGACCGGCTCTTCCTGGGTTCGGAGGGCACTTTGGGCGTGATCACCGAGGCGTGGCTGCGGTTGCAGTCGCCGCCCGTCTTCCGCGCCGGCGCTTCGGTGCGGTTCGCGTCGTGGGAACGGGCGGTGGAGGCGACGCGGTTGATCGCGCAGTCGGGGTTGCACCCGGCGAACTGCCGTCTGCTGGATCCGGCGGAGGCGTTCCTCAACGCCGGTGCGGCTTCTTCCGTGCTGGTGCTGGCTTTCGAGTCCGCTTCGCACCCGGTCGACGCGGTGCTGGCACAGGCGCTGGAGCTGTGCGGCGACGGCGAGGTGGTCGAGGGCGCGGCACAGCGGTGGCGGAGGTCGTTCCTGCGCATGCCCTATCAGCGCGACGCGATGGCCCAGCACGCGATGATCACCGAGACGTTCGAGACGGCCTGCACCTGGGACCGGTTCCCCGCGCTGCACGCCGCTGTGGTGGAGGCCGCGACACGGGTTCTTCAGGACGTGTGCGGGGCCGGCATCGTCACGTGCCGCTTCACCCACGTCTACCCGGACGGCCCGGCGCCCTACTACGGCATCTACGCGCCGGGCCGGTGGGGCAGCCTCACCGCGCAGTGGGACGAGATCAAGGCCGCCGTGTCGGAGGCGTTGATCTCGTCGGGCGGCACGATCACCCACCACCACGCCGTCGGCCGCGACCACATGCCCTGGTACGCACGTCAGCGCCCGGCTGTTTTCGGTGCGGCGCTGTCCGGTGCCAAGGCCGCGCTGGACCCGGCCGGGGTGCTCAACCCCGGCGTCCTCACCACACGATCGACCTGAGGATCAACGCCGCGAAGAACACGACCGTGAACGCGAGGTCCAGCCCGAACCCGCCGAACCGCAGCGGCGGCAACACCCGCCGCACCGGCGACAGCACCGGTTCGGTCACCGCGTGCGTCACCCGGCGCGTCTTCCACACCCAGTCACCCCGCGCCTCCAGCGTGACCGCCCAGTCCACGATCATCCGGCCGATCATCACGAGGATGAACAGCGTCAACAGCCACCCGAGCACGAAGCCGACCAAGCCGAACAACATGGCCTCCCTTTGTCCTGTATGTCCATGAAGCCACACGAATCTGAGAGGCGCCTGGCAACTCGCTGAGACAGTATTCAGCCTGTGGCGTACGACGAGGGTTTGGCCCATCGCCTGGGCGATGCACTGGTGCCGCTGCCGGGCATCATCGCGAAGAAGATGTTCGGCGGCATCGCGTTCCTGTGGCACGGGAACATGCTGGTGGGCGTGATCGGCGACGACCTGATCGCCCGCGTCGGGCCGGACGCGCAGGAGGACGCGCTCGCCCGGCCCGGCGCGCGCGTCTTCGACTTCACGGGACGGCCGATGAAGGGCTGGGTGATCGTGGACGGCGGCGCCGTGGCGGAGGACGAGGCGCTGGAGGAGTGGATCGGCAGGGCGCGCGAGTTCGTCGAGGCGCTGCCGCCGAAGTGACCGGTCACGGCCGCTCGCGCGGCGGTGGGGCGAGTCGTTCGAGGGCGGCTCTGGTCAGCTCCGCCTTGTTGCCGAGCTGGAGCTTGGCCCGGATTCGTTCCACGTAGGTGTCCACAGTGGCCTTCCGGACGTCGAGCCTCGTGGCGATCTGCGCGTGCGTGAACCCCTTGGCGACGAGGTTCAGCGTCTGCTCCTCGCGAGGCGACAACGACGGGCGGGCCTCGCTGGGGGCGGGCGGGGGAGCGTGCCGCACCAGCTCGTTCTGGATCACGTCGGCGAGCTCCCCGGACAGCAGGAATCCACCGGCGGCGACGGTCTCGACGGTCGACACGATCAGCTCGGGGCTGGACCGCTTGGTGATGTAGCCGTTGGCGCCGGCCCGGATCGCGCCGAGCACGTCGGCCGCTCTCCCGGAGGCTGACATGATCAGCACTCGGTTCGTCCTGGACAGTTCGGCCACCTCGGCGAGCGCGGGCGTGTCGCCGTCGAGGTAGAGGTCGAGGATCAGCGCGTCCAGACCGGCTCCGCGCTCCAGCTCGCGGCCCAGCTCGGCCACCGAACCGGTGCTGCAGACCACCTCGATGTGCGAGGCAGCGCTCAGCACGTGCTCGATGCCGAGCCGGGCGATGGGGTGGTCGTCGACGACTGCCACGCGGATCGCGTCGTCCCGGCGCACGTCTGCGGTGCTGGTCTCGTCGCTCATGCTCTCACGGTACGTAGCGGGACCGGCGTCCTCCTTCCCCTGTTCGCACCACGGTCGTCGTGGTGCGCGACCTACAGGTTTTTGCCGACATGACGTCCGCGCGGCATCGCCGAAAGACTGCGATGGCACCAAACAACCCGATCCGACGAAGAGGATCACGTGATCAGAACGGGGGAGTTCGATGGGAAAGAGCACCATGGCACGCAGGCTGGCCGTGGCCGCCGCGGCGCTGTTCGCGCTGCTGACGGTGACCGTCACCAGCGCCGCCGCGGCACCGGGTGACGTGTCCGCGCAGACCGTCGCCGGCTGTGTCGACTGGCCCACCAACAAGTTCCTGCAGACACCGCTGACCAGCAGTGCGAACGGCGGTCAGGGGTTCGCGATGCAGAACGGGTCGTTCTACGGCGAGGGTTTCCACCGCAACTGCAACGACGCCACCCACATGAACCAGTACTACGCGGTGGATCTCGGGATGCGCGCGGGTGACCAGGTGCTGGCTCCGGGGGGTGCGGGCACCGTCGTCTACGCGGGGTGGGCGCCGAGCGGCTGGGAGACGTGCGGGCAGTACGTCATCGTCGACCACGGCGGTGGCTGGTGGAGCGTGGTCTGCCACCTGAGCGCGGTGAAGGTGGGCAAAGGCCAGCGGATCGGCAACAACACCGTGATCGGCCTGGTCGGCGGCACCGGCGGGTTCGCGCCACACCTGCACTTCTCCCTGATGCGCAACGCCAAGATCACCGCGGCCGGAGGGGTCTACGGCGGTCAGAGCGCGCAACCGCGGCACATGGTGCACGCGGGCTGCGGTGGCGGCTTCTACGACTTCCTGCAGAAGGGCCAGAAGGTCTGCTTCTGACCGTCCGAGTGGATCAACTTGCGGCTGATGACCACTGCGGCACCGGCCACTGCGGCACACTTGCGCAGTGGCCGGTGTCGCGGTGCCCGCACGTGCCGAGTCGTCGAACCTGACGGGCACCGCCGCCGCCTTCGTCGAGCACATGCTGGCGGTCGTCGTGGTGCTGGCACGGCTGTTGTCGTTGCTGACGCTCATTCCTGCGCTGGTGAGCACCACCGTGCCGTCGGCCAGGTGGTGGCCACTGGTGGCCATCGTGGCGGTGGCGGCCGCGGAAACCGCCGTGTTCGCCGTGATCTGCCTCCGGCGGCGTGCGGTGTCCGTGTGGCCGGCGTTGCTCGACATGCTCACCACGTCTTCGACGCTGTGGCCGGGTGTGCTGCTGTTGCCCGTGACAGCGGCCGGTCGTGCCTGGAGCCCGACCTACAACTACCTGATGGTGGCCATCCCGGTGGCGGGCCTCGCGCCGTGGTCGCTCCCCGCCGCGCTGGGCGTCGCCACGATCGCGGCGGGGGCCACCCTGGGCAACATCGCCGCCTCGACCGAACCGTATCCGCTGACCTGGCACGTGACCCCGGACGTGCTGAACCCGGTCTGGGACGCGCTCATCGCCTGGGTGATCGCCGCCTCGGTCCGTGCCGCCGCACGCCAGGTCGACGAGCAACGGCGGCAGGCGGTGGCCAGAGCGGGGACGCTCGCCCGCGAACGCGAACGGATCCGGCAGACCGACGCGTTGCGCGGCCAGTTGTTGTCCACCATCGAGGAGCTCGCCGCCGACGACATCGCCGACCGGCGGGTGCGGGACCAGTTGCGCGCGGAAGCGGCGTGGTTGCGCCGGCTGGTCACGACCGGCTCGACGGATCCGCCCGTTGATCTCGTCGAGGGGCTCGGCCGGCTGGCCGAGGAGAAGGGGCGTGCCGGCGTGCGGGTGTGCTTCTCACCCGGGACCGTGCCGGCCCTGCCCGCTGAACGGGTTCAGGCGCTGCTCGGTGCTGTGCGAGAAGCTCTGACCAACGTCGTCAAACACGCTGGTGTGGCTCAGGCGTCGCTGGCGGTGGACGTGACGGACGGCGACGTGAGGGTCGTGGTGTCCGATGCCGGGCGGGGTTTCGACCCCGCCGCGGTCCGGGCCGGCACCGGCAGTCGTCAGTCGATCCGGCAACGGCTGGCCGAAGTGGGCGGCGGGGCGGTGATCGACTCCAGCCCCGGCCGGGGCACCCGGGTCCGGCTGTGGGTGCCGGTGCGATGACGGGCGTCACGCGGTCCGCCCACGCGGTCGGCGTGACCGTGCGGCTGGGCGCGCTCGCGATGGTCGGGGTCGCGATTCCCTTCGTGTGGAAGGACTTCCGGCATCCACCGGCCACGGCGGCACTGCTGGTCTGGCTGGTCGTGACCACCGGCCTGGTGCTCGTGGTGTGGCGCCGGACGCGCACGATCCGTCCCGCGGGCCTGTACCTCGACGTGCCCGCCGGGCTGGTCGCGATCGTGGCCGACGCGTGGCTCACGCAGGGCCCGCGACCGGGGTGGACCTACTTCGCCTACCCCTACACGATCCTGGTCTCGATCACCTTGGGCATGGCCTGCCGCCGCGCGGGCCCGGCGGCGTTGCTGGGGGCCACCTGGGGCGTCTGCCACCTGCTGTCCGACCTGGCGTTCCACCACGCCGATCCGGCGGCGGCGCTCGGCACGCCCGCGGCCTACCTCGCCAACGCGCTCGGCGGCTGGGCCGGCGCCTGGCTGCTGCGCCGCGCGGACACCGAGATCAACCGCGGGCGGGCGCGGGAACTGCTCGTGGCGGCCGAGATCGCGACCGAACGGGAACGGCTGCGGCACGCCAGAGCACTGCACGACCGCGTCCTGCAAACCCTGGAGGTGCTGGCCTTCGGCGACCTGGTCCACGACGACCGGCAGCGCGAACTGGCCAGGGCCAAGGCCACCTGGCTGCGCCGGTTCGTCGAGACGGGCGAGGTGGCCGCCGCCGACGGCCTGGCCGCGGGACTGGACGGCGCCGTCGAAGCCGCACGCCGCCGCGGCCTGACGGTCGAGACGAACGACGCCGCGCTGCGCGTGCCCGGCAGACTGCCCGAACTCGGTCCTGAGCACCGCACCGCCCTCGTCGGCGCCGGCCGCCGGATCCTCGAAGGGCTCGCCGCCGGCAACGAAGCCGTGGTGGTCCACGTCGGCTCGGAAGACTCCGAAGTCGTGGTGACGGTGCTGGTCACGCGCGGAGAGACACCTCCCGGTGCCGCGGACGTCGCCTTCGCCCAGGCGGTGCTCGCCGAGGTCGGAGGGCGGCTGCGGGTCGACCCGCCGTGCTACGTGGAACTGCGGTCCGGCAAGCCGTGACGGCAGCGTCGACTCCCGACTTTCGGACGTGTTGAGCCACCAGCCAACTACGTAGCGTGCCCTCCGGATTCCGAGGAGGGGAACGAACCGTGCGAAGAGTTCTGGCGGGAGCAGCGGCTCTCACGCTCATCACCGCGGCCCTGGTCACACCGGCAACCGCGACTCCGCCCGCCCAGCCCGAGAAGCTTCAGGCGCGGCAGTCCGACGAGCAGCCGCACGAGCTGGAGGTCAAGCGGCGCGCGTTGAAGCAGCAGGCGCTCGCGGACGTGCTGACCGGGGTGGCCAAGACGGAGAAGCGCGGCAGCAGCACCGTCGCGAAGGTCGGCCGGAAGCAGGGCAAGGACCAGTACGTCGAGCTCAAGCGGGAGAAGACCGACAAGATCTTCGTGATCCTCGCGGAGTTCGGCAACGAGCGGCATCCCGACTACCCCGACCGCGACACCGACCCCAAGACGCCGGGGCCGCAGCGGTTCGACGGGCCGTTGCGCAACCAGATCCCCGAGCCGAACCGGGCCGTGGACAACACGACGATCTGGCAGCCGGACTACAGCCGTGCGCACTTCCAGGACCTGTACTTCTCGCACCGGAAGGACGCCAACTCCGTCGCGAACTTCTACGACAAGCAGTCCAGCGGCAGGTACGCGGTCGACGGCACCGTCACGGACTGGGTGAAGGTCCGCTACAACGAGGCGCGTTACGGCCGCAGCAACGGTTACCCGTGCGACGGCAACATCTGCGACAACGTCCGTGAGCTGGTCAAGGACGCGGTCACCCAGTGGGTCGCCGACCAGAAGGCCGCCGGCCGGACCACCGAGCAGATCAAGGCGCAGCTGGCCGAGTACGACCAGTGGGACCGCTACGACTACGACGGTGACGGCGACTTCAACGAGCCCGACGGCTACATCGACCACTTCCAGATCGTGCACGCGGGCGGTGACCAGGCCGACGGTGACCGGTGGCAGGGTGAGGACGCGATCTGGAGCCACCGCGGCTACGCGTTCAAGAACTACTCGACCGGGCCCGGTACCAACAAGCTCGGCGGTACGCCGATCGGTGACACCGGCATCTGGGTCGGCGACTACACCATGCAGCCCGAGAACGGCGGCGTGGCCGCGTTCGCGCACGAGTTCGGGCACGATCTCGGCCTGCCCGACCACTACGACACCAACGGTGGCTCGAACGGCGTCAACTGGTGGTCGGTCATGGGGCAGGACCGGGCGAACGCGCCGGGCGAGGCCCCCGGTGAGCGTCCCAACGAGTTCTCCGCCTGGGACAAGCTGCAGCTGGGCTGGCTCGACTACGAGGTCGCGGTCGCGGGTCAGGAACGCGTGTTCGAGCTGGGGCCGCACGAGTACAACACCGCGAAGGCCCAGGGACTCGTGGTCGTGCTGCCGGACACCTCCAAGTCGTTCGACTACGGCACACCGTTCGCGGGCAACAAGATGTGGTGGAGCGATCAGGGCAACGACCTCGACCACTCCATGACCGTTCCGCTGGACCTGCGCGGCAAGAAGTCGGCGTCGGTCACGCTGAAGGCGCGCTACGACGTCGAGAAGGACTTCGACTACCTCTACGTCGAGGCGTCCAACGAGGACGGCAGCTGGACGCAGCTCGACGGCACCGCCGGTGGTGCCGCGTTCGCCCGCGACTCGGCCGGGGCGCCCGCGATCACCGGGTCGTCAGGTGGTCAGTGGGTGGACGTGAACGTGTCGCTGGACGCGTACGCGGGCAAGAACACCAAGTTGCGCCTCGCCTACCGCACCGACGGTGCCGTGTCGCTGCAGGGCTTCTTCGCCGACCAGATCACCGTGACCGCCGACGGCGCACCGGTGCTGACGGACGGCGCGGAGACCACATCGCCGTGGATCACGCGCGGCTTCCGCACGACCACGGGCAAGGAGACGAAGACTTTCGACCAGTTCTACATCGCGTCGAACCGCACCTACGAGTCGTACGGGCAGTACAACAAGACCGGGCCCTACCGGTACAGCTTCCCGGACAAGCCGAACCTCGTGGAGCACTTCCCGTACCAGGACGGCCTGCTGGTGTCGTTGTGGAACACGAGCTTCCTCGACAACAACGTCAGCGAGCACCCCGGCGAGGGCCTGATCCTGCCGATCGACGCCAACCCGGCGCCGATCTACAACCTCGAAGGCCAGCGGTGGCCGACCTCGGTCGCGGGCTACGACGCGCCGTTCTCGCTGCAGAAGTCGGACTCCTTCACGTTGCACGTCAACGGCAAGGCCTCCTACATCCGCGGTGCCGCGGCCCAGCCGGTGTTCGACGACACCAAGCAGTACTGGTACGCCGAGCAGCCCCAGGCGGGCGTGAAGCTGCCCGCGGTCGGCGTCGGTCTGCGCGTGCTGCGGCAGTCCGGCACGTCGATGACGGTGAAGCTGTTCAAGACGAAGTAGTTTGAAGCGCATGACAGCTGCTTCCGACATGCTGGCCGTCGCCGTCGAAGAGGCGCGGACGGGACTCGCCGAGGGGGGAATTCCCATCGGCGCGGCGCTCTTCGACGGCGACGGCCGACTGCTGGGCCGGGGCCACAACCGCCGGGTGCAGGACGGTGACGCGTCCATGCACGCGGAGACCTCGGCGTTCCGCAACGCCGGACGGCAGCGCAGCTACCGCGGCACGACGATGGTCACGACGCTGTCGCCGTGCTGGTACTGCAGCGGCCTGGTCCGCCAGTTCGGCATCTCGAACGTGCTGATCGGCGAGGCCACGACGTTCTACGGCGGCCACGACTGGCTGGCCGAGCACGGTGTCGGCATCACGATCGCCGACAACGCCGAGTGCATCGAGATGATGACGTCCTTCATCGCCGAACGGCCGGAGCTCTGGTACGAGGACATCGGCCAGGACTGAAGTTACGTGGATGAAGGGCGCCTTCATCCACACCAGGTGGAGGAAGGCGCCCTTCATCCACCTCGCCGGACGGCGAGTTCCGGCCAGGGCCCGTTGTTTGACCTGGAACGCGCTCCAGGTCGTAGGTTGGAGGCATGTCCTCCGTGCTGATCACCGGCGCCAACAAGGGCCTCGGCCACGAGACCGCCCGTCAGCTCGTCCTCGCCGGTCACACGGTGTGGCTGGGCAGCAGGGACTTCGCACGCGGTCTCCAGGCCGCCGACCGCCTCGGCGCCCGCCCCGTCCAGCTCGACGTCACCTCCGACGCCTCGGTGGCCGCCGCGGCCGAGACCGTCGGGGAACTGGACGTGCTGGTCAACAACGCCGGCATCGCTCCGGAGTGGACCGAGTCGGGCGTGGTCTCCGCCGCCGAGCTCACCGCGGACCTGATGCGCGAGACGTTCGAGGTCAACCTCTTCGGCCTGGTCCGCGTGCTGCACGCCTTCCTGCCGCTGCTGCAGCGCTCCGCCGCGCCGGTCGTGGTGAACGTCAGCAGCCGTCTCGCCTCGCTCGCCACGGCCGCCGCGGGCAGCGGGTATCCCGGGGTCGCCTACCCGGTGTCCAAGGCCGCGGTCAACATGGTCACGGTGCAGTACGCCAAGGCGTTCCCGAACATGCGGATCAACGCCGTCGAACCGGGCTTCACCGCCACCGACCTGAACCGCGGTGCCGGACGGCAGACCGTCGAGCAGGGTGCGGAGATCATCGTGCGGATGGCGCAGATCGGTCCGGACGGCCCGACCGGCGGCTACTTCGACGCCGAGGGACCGCTGCCGTGGTGACTCAGGACGTATAGCGCGCCACGGCCTCGTCGACCGACCCCAGGATCGTGAAGACGGAGCCCAGCCCGGTCGCCTCGATCGGGCGCAGAGCGGCGCGCGACGACGCCACGACGACGAAGTCGATGCCGGCGCGGGAAGCCCGCTGCTGACCGAGCACCAGCGCCTCCAGCCCGGCGGAACCCAGGAACCTCACCCCGCCCAGATCCACCACGACAGCGCGGTTTCCGGACACCACGTGACTCTCCAGCGGTGTCGTCAGCTCACTGCTGCTCGTGGTGTCGAGTTCGCCGGACACGTGCAGCACGACGACGTCGGATGCGGTGCGGTCGACGACCACGGTGGCCAGAGCGATCGGGTCGGGCACGCTGTCTCCCTTCGAGCCTTCACAGGGCGGTCAGCACCCCACGTTAACCCTGCCCTGCGAGACCAGCCAGCGGCCCCGCAGCGAGGTGCGGCCGGCCCGCAGACAGGCGTGGACGTGCTGGGTGAGTCGGGCGTGGAGCTCGTGGCACGCGGTGAAGCCGAGACGGACGTCGTCCGGAGGGCACTGGACGGGCAGCAGCTGGGCGAACGGGTCACCGCCGATCGTGTCGACGGCGCTCAGGAACCCGACGAGCGCGCCGACCAGGCGCTGGTGCAGGCCGAACAACGACAGGGCGTTCACCAGCGCCAACGTCAGGGCGGGCATCTCGTCGACGCCGACGGGGTCGAGGTCGCGCAGCGTCACGGTGAACAGCACCGAGTGCGTCCGTTCGGAACGGATGCCGTAGGCGTCGCCGTGGATGTCGCGCAGCACCGAGCGCATCTCGCGGCGCGGCTGCCAGAACGCGTGGTGCCTGCGCAGTTCGGCCACACCCCCGTCGTCCAGCACCGCGGGCTGCGTGGTCTCGGTCAGCGAGCGCAGCGCCTCCTCCCAGCGCGTCTCCAGTGCCGCGTGGAACTGGGCCAGCGCCGGGTGGTCCTCCCAGCCGGCGGCCACGTCGTCGAAGCCGCGCGTCCGCAGTTCGTAGCAGATCCACAACGACAGCTGCAGGTCGTCGTCGAGGAAGATCTCCCTGGCGCCCGTGCTGACGAGCAGCGCCGGGCGGGGCAGGGGCGGCTCGCGGAGTGCGGCGACCAGGGCGGAGCTCATGTGGCCGCGGGGAGCGGGGAGGCGCATCAGGTTTCCTCACGCGTTCGGGCGATCAGCATGTCCACAAGGGACTCGGGGTCCGGGCAGCGTCGTTGCCGAGCGGCACCGCAGCCGTTGTGGCGCAACCAGTCCATCTGGCGCTCCACAGTAGACAGAGTGCCGCGATCGCGCAGCGCGGGCGCGACGTGCTCGACGAGCTCGAGTGCCCGGTCGAACGCGGGGGAGAGTTTTCCGGTGTGTGGATCGGCGGCCAGTCCGTCGACCCCGTCGCGCGACGCCCGCCAATATGCCGCCCGCAGCACGGGGTCGTCCACCCTCTGTTCGGAGGGTTCCGACACGACGAGGGCTCGGATCAGCTCGGCGAGGACGGCGACTTCCGTTGCCAGTTGCGGGATGTCCGCAACGCGCACTTCGACGGTCGGGTGGTTCGCCGAGGGGCGGACGTCCCAGTACACCATCGCCCGGTCCAGCAACGCCTGCGTCGAGATGATCGCGTCGACGGTGCGGTCGTAGTGCTCGGGGCCGTCCCACGAAGGCGGCGGTCCGCTCACCGGCCAGCGCGACCACACCATCGACCGCCAGCTCGCGTACCCGGTGTCCTCTCCTTCGTAGATCGGGGAGTTCGCGCTCAACGCCAGCAACGTCGGCAGCCACACCCGCAGCTTGTTGGACGCCCGCAGCGCTTCCGCCCTGTCCTCGACGCCCACGTGCACGTGCAGCCCGCAAGCACCCTGCCCGATCACGAGTCTTCGGTGCGAGTACTCGATCTGGTGATATCTGGGGTCGTCGGTGCCCGGAGGCGGCCCGGCTTTCCCGATCGGTGGCATGCCCGTCGCCACGAGCCGGCACCCGGCCTCGTCGGCGGCCTGGACCAGCACCCGCCGTGCCGCGCGCACCTGCTCGTCCAGCTCCTCGAACGACGAGGTCACGCCGGTGGCGATCTCGATCTGGAAGGGCGTCAGCTCGCCCTGCACGTCGAGGTCACCTGGCGCGTGCGCGAGCTCGCGAACCCGCGGCGCGAGCGGGACCGGTCGTCTCGTCTCCGGATCCACCAGCAGGAACTCCTGCTCGACCCCAACCGTGTAGTCGTTCATCGGCGAGCGGGTACCCGGATGCCGTGACGATCAATCCCCAAGATCAAACATGAGACTGCGCCGAAGCGACCCGGCCGGCCCGGGCTGGACGCGCCGCCGTCACGGCGCCGGCTTCCGCTACCTCGACGCGCAGGGCAGGCCCCTGAGCGCCGACGACGTGGCACGGGTGAAAGCCCTGGTCATCCCGCCCGCGTGGCGTGAGGTCTGGATCTCCCCGCACCCCAACGGCCACATCCAGGCCGTCGGCTACGACGACGCCGGCCGGCGGCAGTACCTCTACCACGAGAAGTGGCGGGCCGACCGCGACGCCGAGAAGTTCGACCGCGTCCTCCGGCTCGCCCCGCGACTGAAGCGGTTCCGCGAGCAGATCCTGAAGGACATGAGGTCGCGCGGCCCCCGGCGGTTGCTCGCCATCGCCCTGCGCATGCTCGACCTCGGCGTCTTCCGCGTCGGCCACGAGGAGTACGCGGAGGACAACGGCACCCACGGCGTGGCCACGCTGCTCTGCGAACACCTCAGCGTGCGTGGTGACCGCGTCCGGTTCCGGTTCCCCGCCAAGCACGGGGTCGAGGTCGACGAGGAGATCACCGACCCGCAGCTGGCGCGAGCCGTCCGGACGTTGCTCAAGGACCGCACCCCGGACTGCCGCGTCTTCGACCTCACCGCCGACGACGTCAACGAGCGGTTCCGCGAGCTCGTCGGCGACGAGTTCAGCGTGAAGGACCTGCGCACCTGGCACGCCACGGTGTTCGCCGCCCAGGCCTTCGCGGCGCAGGCCAAGCCGACCAGGCGAGCGGTCAGCGCGGTGATGAAGGAGGTGTCCGAGCGCCTGGGCAACACCCCGGCGGTGGCCAGGAAGTCCTACGTGGACCCGCGGCTGACCGAGGCCTTCGAGCGCGGAGAGGTGATCGGCGGAGGTGACCCGGAGCGGGCGGTGCTGAAGCTGCTCAGGCGGCCCTGACGGCGGCGGCCGCGGCCCGGTCGCACTGCCGGCACCAGGCGGCGCCCTGGGCCGCGGCCAGCGCGGCGAACCCGGCGAAGAGGTGCAGCGCGTTGCTGCCGGGGTTGACGTTGAGGAAGTTGACGACCTGGTCGTCGTAGCGGGCGAGCCCGAGTCCGAACACGACCAGGAACAACATCGCCACGAGCAACCCGGTGCCGCTCAACGCCTTGAGCCGCGGGGCGGCCAGCACCAGCGGGGCGCCGAGGACCACGTGGACGGTGTTCTGCAACGGGTTCACCCGCAGCAGCAGGATCGAGGTGCCGGACTCGCCGGCGAAGGGCGAGAAGCCGGTCACGAAGAAGCCGGCCACTCCCCAGAGCACGAGCAGGGCACCGGTGCTGATCGCCAGCTTCTGGGGCCACCGCAACCGGTTCATGCGGTCAGTATCGCGAAGACCGGACATCCCCGCTCGCTCATTTCAGTCGTCCGCCAGGAGGTTGTGCCGCAGCTGCTCCAGCGACTTGGTGAGCAGGCGGGAGACGTGCATCTGGGAGATCCCGACGCGGCGCGCGATCTCCGTCTGGGTGAGCCGGCCGAAGAACCGCAGCACCACGATGGTCCGCTCACGCCGCGGAAGGCCCCGCAGCATCGGCTGCAGGGCCTCGTGGATCTCGACGCCCTCCAGCGCCGGGTCGTCGACGGTGGAGGACTCCAGCGCGTCGAGCGGCGCGAAGGCGACGTTCTTCTCCACCCGCAGGCCTTCGTAGACGTCGGACAGCGGGACCCCCAGATGCCGGGCGATCTCGGAGGGAGTGGGAGATCGCCCGGTCTTGTGCGACAGCTCGGCGGTCGCGCCGTCGATCGAGTCGCACAGCTCCTTCAGCCTGCGCGGTACCCGCACCGCCCAGCACTGGTCGCGGAAGTGGCGGCGCACCTCGCCGGTGATCGTGGGCACGGCGTAGGACAGGAAGTCCGTCTGCCGGCCCACGTCGAACCGGTCGATGGCGTTGATCAGTCCGACCGCCGCCACCTGCGCGAGATCCTCCATCGGCTCGCCGCGTTCGCTGAAGCGGCGGGCGATGTGCCTGGCGAGCGGGAGGTACTCGCGCACCAGCCGGTCCCGCAGCGCGTAGTAGCGCGGCGAGTCACGGCCGGTGCGCGCGAGTTCCTCGAACGCCGCGTGTTGATCTGGCGTCAACGTGCACCACGATCAGACCTGGGGCGGTGGCGTCACGTCGCCCCGCCAGGCGCCGGTCTCGGTGCCGCGGTTCTCGATGAACTCCTTGAACCGCTTCAGATCACCCTCG
Organism: Lentzea sp. NPDC004782; assembly: GCF_040609115.1. Taxonomy (NCBI): domain Bacteria; kingdom Bacillati; phylum Actinomycetota; class Actinomycetes; order Pseudonocardiales; family Pseudonocardiaceae; genus Lentzea; species Lentzea sp. NPDC004782. Next base: position 13,938 of record NZ_JBEXJN010000046.1, on the reverse strand, counting down.
ATCCGGTGGCCGACGACGCCCAGGGCGGCGCCTGCCTTCTCGGTGAATGTCTCCGGGTCGTACTCCATCTGGAGGTGGACCCGCGTCGTGTCGTTGTCCAAGCGGTGGAAGGTGACCACGCCACCCTGCGGCGGCCCGTCGATCGTGGTCCACGCGACCCGCTCGTCCGGGTGCTGCTCGGTGATCTCCGCGTCGAACTCGCGGACCACCCCGCCGATCTTCGTGGTCCAGTGGGTCCTGGTCGGCGTGACCTGGTCGATCTTCTCGACGCCGTCCATGAACGCCGGGAAGGATTCGAACTGGGTCCACTGGTTGTAGGCCGTGCTCACCGGCACGTGGACGTCCACCGTCTTCTCAATGGTGGTCACGAAACCTCCTCCTCATGAGTTGCTTGCACCAGGTGAGTACCCGGGCCGCCGGTTGTTACACATCGTGTTCGGTCCACTCTGGACGGACACACCCGGTGGGGGGTCACTCGCGCTCCGCGCATCACGAATTCGCCCGCGCCGGTCAAAATGCCTGTGATCCACGTCATACTGATGAGCCAACGGCTCGACGGTGAACCGATCCACCGGCTCTCACCGGCGAAAACGTCGAGTGGAGGGCGGCGTTTCACTTCGCCACCGCCGTCCTTCACCGACAGTTCCGAACCCTGTGAGGGCATGCTTCCTTCGGGTGCAGCCCATTTTTCCGCTTCTGTGCGGGATGCACTGTTCCGTCAGCCGGTCTTCTGCTGCCCGGACGGCGCTGCTCCAACCGGAGTGATGCTGGTGGAGAACTTTTTCAGCGCTCGGACGGAAAAAGAATTCAAGCTCTCCGAAGCCGCGCGATCAGTGAACCGAACGGGTGACAGGCACCGCTGATGCCCGGATTTTTTGGCTAGTCTCGCTGGTGAGCGGGTTGTAGGAGGTTAGCGGTGTTGACGTGCGTCGAGGTTCGCCGAGCCGCGGGAGGCCTCCGGTTATTCGTTCGTCCCCCGGCCGGGCTGCGGTGGAGTGCGCGGCTGGGATACGAGCGGGTGTCGGAGCTGCTGACCGCTATTCGTCAGGCGGAGTCGTGCACTGTCCGGGACGTCGCCCAGCAGGACGTGATGCTGCGGTACGTGCCCGACCAGCGCACCGGCGAGGCGGTGCTGGCGTGCGCCACGGGGTCGGTCGTGCTGGACGCGGACGACGTGACGTTGCTGCACGACGCGTTGCGCGCCCACATGCCCGACCGGATGCGGCCCCTGCCCGTCTGAGCCACCGGGGCGCGGGCGAGCTCCCCTCCGGTACCGAAATCCCCGCCGGGTGGGAACCCGGATGCGAAAAGCAAATGGCCCCATCAGCGGTACGGACGTATTTGTGGGCCGAACGGACGCTCCTACCGGGTATGGGAGTCGAGGTCCACGACGCTCGCTGGCTCACCGCCGTGCCGGGCGCCGAGCTCGTGGTCGGGCTGGACGAGGTGGGTGAGTGCGCTGCGCACGGTCACCGGGTGACCGTGCTGATCGACCTGGTGCCGGACACCGTGCCATTGCTCCGGGGCATGGCTGCCGAGGCCGTCGGGAAGGGCGCGCGCAAGGTCCGCGTGCGGCCGTACGGCGTCGATCGGGTCGACCTCGTGCACGCGGCCGTGGAGCTGAACCGGGTCGCCGAGGACGACGCGGTCGAGGTCCGGTTCGACGTCACGTCCGCCGCGCTGCTGCGGGCGGACCCGTCGGCGTTCGTGCGGGTCGATCCGCTCGTGGTCGAGGCGGACGGGACGGTCGTGCCGATCTGCGCCGGGCTGGAGCGCTACGCGCTGGGCACCCTGCGCGGATCACTCGACGACCTGGTGGCCGGCTGGGATCCCGAACCGGTCAGGGACCTGTGCCGGGTCGCGCTGGGACGCGCGCTCGCCGACACCGGGCCGCTGGTGTCGTGGTACGAGCACCTCACCCGGACAGCAGCTCGGCTGCGGACCTGGTGTTGATCACGCTTTCCGGCGGCACACCGCACTCTTCCGCCCTGGCGCAGCCGTAGTTCAACCAGTCCAGCTGGCCGGGCGCGTGCGCGTCGCTGTCGATCGAGAACGTGCAGCCCGCGTCGACGGCGAGGCTCAGCAGCCGGCGTGGCGGGTCGAGGCGTTCCGGGCGTGAGTTGATCTCCACCGCGGTGCCGTGTTCCGCGCACGCCTCGAAGACCCGTTCCGCGTCGAACTGCGACTCCGGGCGACCCTTGCCCACCACGAGACGTCCGGTGCAGTGTCCGAGGATGTCGACGTGCGGGTTCGCCACCGCCGTCAGCATCCGCTCGGTCATCTCCGCCCTGGGCATCTTGAGTTTCGAGTGGACGCTCGCCACCACGACGTCCAGTCGTGCCAACAGGTCCTCGTCCTGGTCGAGCGAACCGTCGTCGAGGATGTCGACCTCGATGCCGGTGAGGACCAGGAACGGCGCCAGCTCGGTGTTCAGCTCGGCGACGACCTCAAGCTGCTTCTCCAGGCGTTCGCGGGAAAGTCCGTTCGCGACGGTCAGGCGCGGCGAGTGGTCGGTCAGCACCATGAACTCGTGGCCCAGGTCCCGTGCGGCCTCGGCCATGTCCCTGATCGGGCTGCCGCCGTCGGACCAGTCGGAGTGGACGTGGCAGTCGCCCTTCAGCTTCGCGCGCAGTTCCTCGCCGCCGGTGAGGTCGACGTGCCGCAGCTTCGCGAGATAGGCCGGTTCGCGGTTCGCGAGCGCGTCCGCGACCACTCCGGCCGTCGACTTCCCGACGCCTTTCAGGTCGGTGAGCGTGCCGAGTTCCGCCCGCTTCTCGACCTCGGCGGGGTCGAGTTCGGCGAGCACCGCCGCCGCGTTGCGGAAGGCCTGGACGCGGTAGGTCGGCTCGCCCGCCCGTTCGAGGTGGAACGCCACCTGCTTCAACGCCTTGACCGGATCCATACCTCTTCCTACCTCATCGGGCTCGGCCGCGCGGGCCGGTGTACGGGGTTTCCCGACGGATAAGCGGTGCTCGTTGCCCGCCCGGCACGGGCCGAATAGCTTCGCCGCCATGTCGAGCAACCTGTTCGCGCCGATGGAGCTCGTGCCGTTGGGAACGATGACCGCGACCCTGCGAAAGCCTTACCTGCTCCCGAAAACGCCCGTCGGCGACCGGTTGATCTACGAGGTCGAGTCGGGGAGGTTCGAAGGCGAGCGGCTGTCCGGCGTCATGCACGGGACGTCCACCGCCGACTGGCTGACCATCGGCCCGGACGGCACGGCGACCCTCGACGTGCGGTCTGTGCTGAGGACGCACGACGACGCTTACGTGTACCTGCACTACTCGGGACGGGTCGACGTCTCGAGCGGTTTCGGCGCGCCGTTGTACGCGGCCCCGCTCTTCGAGACCGGCGATGACCGCTACCGCTGGCTGAACCGCGTCCAGGCGGTAGCGAAGGGCGCGCTCGATGGTCTGGTGCTGACCTACGAGGTGTGTTTCGTGAGGTGAAGTTCGCCCGGCCTCCGCCGCCAGGCTCCGGAGGAATGTGCTCCTCCGGAGCCTCGGGGCCAAGCCCTCAGGCGAACCAGGTGCCGCCACCGGTCTGCCGGTACCCCAGCGCCCGGTACAGAGCGTCCACAAGGGACTGTCCGCGCGCGTTGACGCCGAGCCCCGGCCCCTGCCGGTTCATGGCGTAACCGAACGAGACCCGCGCCTTGGGGTCGGCGAACCCGAGCGAGCCGCCCATCCCGTTGTGCCCGAACGCCTCCTCGGGCAGCAGCAGGCCCTCGGCGTCGTTGGGCGGCAGGTGCGCGTTGTCGCACGCCTTCTGGAACCCGAGCGCGAACCGCGACGGCACGCCCACGACGGCGTCGAGCCCGGCCACCACGACGTTCGACATCTGCGGTATCTGCCGCGGTTCGACCAGCCGCACGCCGTGGTAGGAGCCACCGAGCGCGAGCGGCCGGTACAGGCCGGCGAGACCGCGGGCGTTGGAGATGCCGCCGATCGCGCCCATCTCGGCGGTGTGCGCGGCGCGGGAGTCCGACTCGCCCGGTGCCATGTAGCCGCCGTTGTTGAGCAGCATCAGGCCGGGCACGGACTCGGGTTGCGTCATCGCGGTGATGAACAGCGACGGCAGCAGGATGCCCGGTTGCGTCGGGTCGACCGGGATCGTGTGCGCCACATGGGGTTCGAGGTCCTCCGGCAGGCCCATCCAGAAGTCGAGGCCGAGTGGTCCGGACACCTCCTTCTCGAAGAACTGGCCCAGGGTCAGCCCCGTGACGCGGCGGACGATCTCGCCGACCAGGAAGCCGAACGTCAGGCCGTGGTAGCCGTGTCTCGTGCCGGGCTCCCACAGCGGTTTCTGGGCGGCGAGGGCGGTGGTGACCAGGTTCCAGTCGTAGAACGCGCCGGCGGGCAGCCATTCGGTGAGCGCGGGCAGGCCGGCCTGGTGGCTGAGCACGTGCCGGACGAGCGTCGCGTCCTTGCCCTCGGCGCCGTACTCCGGCCAGTACGTCGTGACCGGCGCGTTGAGGTCGAGGACGCCGCGCGAGGCGAGGATGTGGGCGCACAGCGCGGTCGCGGCCTTCGTGCACGACCACACGTGCACGATGGTCTCCTCGGACCACGGCTGACCGGTGACGGGGTCGGCGACGCCGCCCCAGAGGTCGACGACGGGCTCGCCGTCGAGGGTCACGTGCACGGAGGCGCCCACCTCACCGCGCTCGGCGAAGTTGCGTTCGAACTCGGCGCGCACCTCTTCGAACTGCGGCGCGCAGGTTCCCTGGATCGACATGGATCCTCCTTCTGAGGTGGCTTGTACCAAGGGCATCACTGACTGGAGCCACGGATCAGTAGGGAAGACTTAGCGGCTAACGTGACGAGCCTCACCTGGAGCAGTCCTTCGCACCGTGTGTGACTGATCGTGTGCGGAACGCGGGCCTTGCCGGGGCCGGACACCCGCGTGGAAGACTCGGCGGTGCTCCGCCGACGCTCGCCGGGAGGCCGTCATCGTCGACACTCCGCTCCGCACCGGCCTGGTGGGCCGGGAACCGGAACTGCGCGCCGTGCTCGACTGCGTCGGCACCGCGCCCGCGACCGGGCTCGTCGTGGTGCGGGTGAGCGGAGAACCGGGCATCGGCAAGACGTCGTTGCTCGCGGAGATCGCCCGCCGGTTGCGCGAACGGCACTGCGGGGTGCTCACGTCGGCGTCGGACGTGCTCGGCAAGCGCATCCCGTACGGCGCGGTGGTCGCGTTGATCCGGTCGCTCGGCGCGCCGCCGCAGTTGGACAAGATCCGCGCGGATGCCCTCGCGGCACTGGAGATCTCCGTGGCCGAGGACTCCGGTGCCTGGTTCGGGCGGGCCTGCGACCGGGTGGTGCGGCTGCTCACCGAGCTCACCGCGACGCGTCCGGCGGCGTTGCTGATCGACGATCTCGACCACGTCGACGACGACTCCCTGGCCCTGCTGACCCTGGTGTTGCGCCGCGTGTCGGCGGCACCTCTCGTGCTGGTCACGGCGAGCCGTTCGCACGTCAGCGAACCGGGCGCCGAACACCTGCTGGATCGCGTCGAACAGCACGCGGAGGTCGTGCGCATCGACCTCGCCCCGCTGTCGGACGCCGACGTCGCCCGCATCGTCGAGGCCGTGCTGCAGACCCCCGTGGACTCCGGGCTCGCCCGCGAAGTCCAGCAACGGTCCGACGGCAACCCGTTCTTCGTCACCGAGATCGCCCGCTCGTTGAGAGAGCTCGATCTGGTGACGGTCGACGGCAACCGCGCCCGTCTCGCGGTGTCTCCCGACGCCATCCGGCTGACGCGTCGTGAGGCCGTTCTGCGCCGTGTCGCCCCTCTGGAGAACGACACCCGTCTGGTCGCACGGGCCGTCGCCGTCTTCCGGCGCGTGCGGCTGGACCAGATCTCGTTGCTGGCCAGGGTCGCCTCGCTGCCGGAGTCGACGGTGGTGGCGGCGTTCGACGACCTGTTGCGCGCACACATCGTGGTGCACGACGACCTCGGCTACGGCTTCTCGCACGCGCTGGTCGGGGAGGCGCTCTACCACGAGGTCGGTCCGGCGCAGCGCCGTCACCTGCACTCCCTGATCTCCGCGCGGCTGATGGAGGACCGCGCCCGGGGCCTGCCGGTCGACCTGCTGCAACTGGCGTGGCACCTCGCCGAGTCCGCCGCGCCCGGCGACCGGGTCGCGGTCGGCATCCTCGCCGAAGCCGCCTCGGTGGCCCGCGCGACCGCCCCCGAGACCGCCGCCGCGTTGTGTGCCCGCGCCCTGCAGTTGTTGCCGCGCAACGCACCTGAACGCGCCGAGCTGCTCGCGCTGCAGTGCCGGGTGCTCGCCAGGGCGTCACGTCCGGCCCTGGCCGTCGAACCGGGCCTGGCCGCGCTGGAGTCGCTGGACCCCGGGCCGGAACGCACAAGGGTCGCCACTGCGGTCATCTCGTCGTTGTTCTCCGTCGGACGCACGGCAGAAGCGATGGCACTGGCTGATGACGAAGTCGCGCGAGGTCCGGTCCCGGCTTCGCTGGAAGCCCAACGCGCTGTGCTGCTCGTCTACAACAACCGCTACGACGACGCTGTCAGCGAAGTGGCACGCATCGAGGCACTTCCGATCAGCTCACCGGCCGAGGGCGTGATCGTCTTCGAGCACCTGGCCATGCTGTCGTCGTTGCTGTTTCAGCACGACCGCACCGTCGAGTACGCCAACCGCGCCCTGGCCTGCAGCGACGGCCAGCCGATGCTCGAACTGCAGGCGTTGTCCGTCTGCGCGTCGATCACCGCGCTGGCGGGCCTGGTGCACGACGCGTCGTGGCGCGTGCGCAGGGCAGAGGAACTGGTCGACCAGGTGGGCTCGCACGGTTTCCGTGCCGAACGCGCGGCCTCGCGCGTGGCACTGGACTGGCTGGGCGGCCGCTGGGACGCCGCTCTCGACGGCATCGGCCGCTGGCTCCCGGACGTCGAGGCCGCCCAGGCCGACCAGGCACTCGGGGTGCTGCAGGCGGTCGAGCTCTTCATCCGCACCTGGCGCGGTGAGCTCGACGTCGCCGCGCGCCTGGCCGCCCTGCCCGCACCGCAGTCGGTGAACATCTCCAAGCTGCACGCCTGCGCCCTCGCCGAGTACCTGATCGCCCGTGGCGAGGTCGACGAGGCCTACGCGGTGCTGGACGACGCCGTCACCGCGAAGCTGGAGTCCGCCTACTCCTGCGTCCTGGTCGCGCGGATGATCGAGCTCGACCTGGACCGCGGGCGCCCGGCCGCGGCGGAGGAAGCGTTGGCACGACTGGTTTCCGTGTCGTCCACCCGCGTCTCGCCCTGGTCGCGCACCACGACCCGGCGGGTGAGCGGTGTCCTGCGCCAGGACGCGGACCTGCTGCGGGAGGCGGTGTCTGAGGCCGAGCTGGGCGGTCTGGAGTTCGAGAAGGCCCGCGCCCAGCTCGCGCTCGGCGAGCTGTCGGCCGACGAGGTGCCGGTGCTGGTCGAGGCGTACACGGCGTTCCAACGGCTCGGCGCGCACGGGTTGCGGCGCCAGGCGGGCAACCGCTTGCGCGCGTTGGGCGCGAAGGTGCCGCGGGCTCGCTCGAAGGCGCCGGGGTTGCTGACCGAGGCCGAGGAGAACGTGGCGCGGTTGGTGCAGCAGGGAATGCGCAACCGCGACATCGCGGCCGCGCTGCACTACAGCCCGCGCACGATCGAGGTCTACCTGTCCCGGATCTACGCCAAGCTGCACGTCTCCTCGCGGTTGGAGCTCGCCCGCGTGCTCGACACCATGCAACAGCGCTAAGCACGTGCGCCCCGTTGGGGGGTTGGGGGGGCCGGAACCCGGGGGGGTTGTTGTATGGGGCCCTCAAGGCCAAAAAACAGCGGGGGGGGGGGCGGCGAAAAAAGGG
>NZ_JBEXJN010000046.1:0-6087 GCF_040609115.1 Lentzea sp. NPDC004782 | reverse complement strand
CCCGGCGGGGGCGCCCCGCGGGGGCGACGGCCCCGGCTCCCGCGCGCGGCCGCCCGCTCCCCCCCCCCCGCCCCCCCCCACGACGAGCGGCTGGAGGAGCGCTAAACAGGTGGCACGACCCGCCCGAGCCGTTTGCGCACCCCTTCTTCCTGGTAGTGCGCAACGGTGTCGGCCAGCTGCTCGCACGCGCGCTCGATGGCCTGCCGCGCCTGGTTCCGCTCGCTCGTGACCGCGCTGAGGATCAGTCCGGTCAGCGCCACCGTGCCGTTGAAGGCCTGCAGCACGATCATCGTCATCAGCAGGTCGGTCTGGGAGAAGTGACCGCCGGCCGCGGACATCACGGCGGCCACGGAGATGATCGCCGCGCACGGGGCGGCGATCGCGTGCTGGAACCGCAACGCCGCCAAGATCAGCATCGGGAACACCAGGAACAACAGCCGCAGCTCCGACACCGTCACGTACGACGCGAGCGCCGCGGTGGCGACCAGGATTCCGCCTGCCTCCACGAGCGTGCGCGGCGGGGCGGTCCACTGCCGCGGCAACGTCAGCAGCAGCGGCGTGAACACCAGGACGCCCATCGCGTCGCCGGTCCACCACACCGACACCACGGCCGGGATCTCGTGCCACCCGATCAGGCCGGAGAGCTTCAACGCCGTCGTGCCGACCACCGCGCTGACCAGCATCGCGCCCAGCGCACCCGCGAAGACCAGCAGAAGAGCGTCCTTCAACCGGTCGAGCTGCGGCCGGAACCCGAAGCGGGCGAGCAGGTACCAGGCGGTCAGTGGCGCGGCGGTGTTGCCGACGGTGATCAGCAGGGTTCCGCCGGGTCCAGTGCCGAGCGCGATGTTGGCGGTCAACGCGCCGAGGGCGATGCCCGGCCAGACCTTGCGGCCCGACATCAGCAGCGCCGCGACGGAGATCCCCGTGGGCAGCCACAGTGGAGTGACCTGGCCCCTGACCAGTGCGAGGACCAGCCCCACCTTGGCCGTCGCGTAGTAGGCGACCGCCACCGCCAGTATCGTCACGGTGGTGCGGAGTGCGGCGTTCACCGGCACATGCTCCACCCGTGTACCCCCGTTCGCCATACCCGGCCACCCGGCGTACCCGGTCGGACTCACCCCGTAGGCCGCTTAGTTGTCGTGGAAGCCGCACTACAGCCGGTAGCCGCGAGAACGTGAGATGGCGACATGCGCACAGCGGAGGCGGTCGACGAGGTCGTGGTCGAGGACGGCGGGCGCCGCGTGGTGGTGGTCGCCGGTCGCCTGCGCCTCCCGATCTCCGCGGGCGTCACGGACGCCCAGGCGTTGACCCTGGCCAGGGCGGGCACCACGGCGTGGCACCTCCTGCGCACGTGCGCGCACCTGCGGCCGGACGAGTCGGTCGTCGTGCACGACGCCGGGAGCGAGGTCGGTGCCATCGCCGTCCAGCTGGCCCGTAGCTTCGCCGCCGGCCGGGTGATCGCGACCGACTCGAGCCAGGCCCGCCGCCGCAGGGCCGTCAAGCTCGGCGCGGATGTCGCCGTGGAGTCCGGACTCGACCAGTTGGCCGAGCGGGTGATTGAGGCGAACGAGGGTGAACAGGTCGACGTGGTGCTCGACCCCGGTGGCACCCTCACCGCCTCGCTGCACGCGCTGGCGCCGTTCGGCCGGATCGTCTGTTACGGCGCTGACCAGGAGGAATTCATCAACCTGACCGGTCTGCTGGTCGGGTCGCGCGCGGTCATCGGGTTCCGCTTCGAGCACACGCTGCAACGGCCCGACATGATCGCGAGGGCGGTCAGTGAGCTGTTCGGGTTGACCTCGGCCGGGCGATTGCGTCCCATGGCGGACGACTAGTACTCGTTGGTAACAAGCCGGTGTAAGGGGACGCATGAGGACCGTGTTCACGACCTGCCCGCTCTGCGAGGCGACGTGCGGGCTGGAGCTGACGGTCGAGGGCGACCGCATCACGAAGGTGCGCGGTGACCGCGCGGACGAGTTCAGCAGGGGCTTCATCTGCCCCAAGGGCGCCTCGCTCGGCACGCTCGACGCCGACCCGGACCGCCTGCGCACGCCGCTGATCAAGCGCGACGGCGAGTTCCGGGAGGCGACCTGGGACGAGGCCTTCCGGTACGTCGACGAACGGCTCAAGGACTTCCCGAACCGCGACTCGGTCGCGCTCTACCTGGGCAACCCGGTCGTCCACTCGCTCGCCGGCGGCCTCTACGCCGGCCCGCTGCGCAAGGCGCTGGGCAGCCGCAACGTCTTCACCGCCAGCACGGTCGACCAGATGCCCAAGCACGTCCAGTGCGGTTACATGTACGGCAGCATCTTCTCGATCCCGGTGCCCGACATCGACCGCACCGACTTCATGCTGGTACTCGGTGCCGACCCGTTCTCGTCCAACGGCAGCCTGTGGACGGTCCCGGACGTGCCCGGCCGGTTCAGGGAGCTGCGCAAGCGCGGCGGGAAGTTCGTCGTCGTCGACCCGCGCCGCAGCCGCACCGCCCAGGCCGCCGACCGGCACGTCGTGATCAGGCCGGGCACGGACGTGTTCCTGCTGCTGGCGTTGATCCACGAGCTCTTCCGGCAGGACCTCGTCAACCTGCGCGAGCTCGCCGAGCACGTCACCGACCACCTGGTGGTCCGCGAGCGCGTCAGGCCGTTCAGCCCGGAGGCCGTCGAGGAGCGCACGGGCGTTGACGCCGCCACGATCCGTGCGCTGGCACGGGAGCTGGCCGGAGCGGAACGTGCCGCGGTGTACGGGCGCATCGGCACGACGACGGTCGAGTTCGGCACGGTCGCGTCGTGGGCGGTCGACACGCTGAACATCCTCACCGGCAACCTCGACCGGCCCGGTGGCGTGATGTGGCCGTTGCCCGCGCACGGCAAGCGCGGACCGGGCCGCGGCAAGGGTTTCGGCATCGGCCGCTGGCACAGCCGGGTCAAGGGGTATCCCGAGGTGATGGGGGAGTACCCGGCCGTCACGCTGGCCGACGAGATCGAGACGCCCGGCGAGGGCCAGGTCCGGGCGCTGTTCACGATCGGCGGCAACCCCGCGCTGTCGTTGCCGAACTCCGCCCGCGTGAACGACGCCCTGGCCGGTCTGGACTTCATGGTCAGCGTCGATCCCTACCTGAACGAGACCACCCGGCACGCCGACGTCGTCCTGCCGACACCACCGCCGTCCCGCCGCGACCACTACGACATCGCGTTCCTCAACAACTCCGTGCGCAACGTCGTGAAGTACTCGCGCGCGGCGATTCCGCTGGAGGAAGGCAGGGTCGACGAGACGGACATCTTCTTCCGGCTGGCCACGATCTTCAGCGGCCTCGGTCCGTCGGCCGATCTGGACGCCATCGCCGCGATGCAGCTCGCGGGACTGAAGCAGCAGCTCGGCGCCGACTTCGAACCCGAGGGCGAGACGCGCGAGGAACGGTTGCTGGACCTCAAGCTCCGCACGGGACCGTACGGTGTCTCGTTGCGACAGTTGCTGGACAACCCGCACGGCATCGATCTCGGCCCGCTCACGCCGCGGCTGCCGGAGATCCTCAGGACCGTGTCGGGACGCGTCGAGCTCACGCCGGAGCCGATCATGGCCGACCTGCCGCGCGTGCTCGCCGCGCTGGAGACACCGGAGACCGACCTGGTGCTGGTCGGCCGCAGGCACCTGCGCACCAACAACTCCTGGATGCACAACGTGCCCGCGCTGGTGAAGGGCAAGCCGTTGTGCACGTTGCTCGTCAACCCCGGTGACGCGGCGCGGATCGGGCTCGTGGACGGCGCGACCGCCCAGGTCACCTCGCGCGTCGGCAAGGTCGAGGTGCTGGTCGAGGTCACCGGCGACATCGCGCCCGGTGTCGTGTCGATGCCGCACGGCTGGGGCCACGACCTGCCCGGCACGCGGCTCACCGTGGCCCGCGAGCACGCCGGCGTGAACGTCAACCTCCTCACCGACGACCTCCGCATCGACCCGCTCTCGGGCACCGCCGTGCTGAACGGCACCCGCGTGCAGGTCGTGCCCGCCTGAGCACACCGACGTCCTTAGGAGCCGCCATGACCGCCGCAGTCACCAACCCCACCGCGGTGCAGACCGTCCGCCGGACAGCCGACCTGCCGTTCCTCGCGGAGCAGGCGTACGGCGACCGGGTGGCGTGGCGGTTCAAGCAGCACGGCGAGTGGCGCGAGCGGACCTACGCCGAGGTCTCGGAACTGGTGCTGGACCTCGCGTCCGGGTTCGTCCACGCCGGACTGAAGCCGGGCGACCGGGTCTGCGTGCTGGCGAACACCCGTCCTGAATGGACGCTGGTCGAGCTCGCCGTGCTGGCGGCGGGCGCCATCATCGTGCCGATCTACCCGTCGAGCACCTCGGAGGAGATCGCCTGGGTGGCGGGCGACTCCGGCGCGTCGATCCTGGTCGCCGAGAACGAGGCGCAGTGCGTGAAGGTCGACGTCGTCCGCGGCGAGCTCCCCGAACTGCGAACGGTGTTCACCATCGACCCCGGCGGCGACCGCCCGAGCGTGGCGGAGCTGTCCGACACCGGCCGCACGTCCCCGCTGGCGGCCGAACTGGACGCCCGGCGTGCGGCGATCCGGCCCGAGGACCCGAGCCTGATCATCTACACCTCCGGCACCACCGGGCCGCCCAAGGGCTGCATCCTGACCAACGCGAACGGGGTCGCGCTGTGCCGGCTCGCGGAGGAAGCCCGCATCGACGCGATGACCGGCACGGTCTACCTGTTCCTGCCGCTGGCGCACGTCTTCGCGCAGATCGTCATGCTGGGGACGATGTACCGCGGCGGCGCGTTGGCGTACTTCGGCGGTGACATGACGGCGATCGTGCCGGAGCTGGCCGAGGTCCGCCCGACGTTCCTGCCCTCGGTGCCCCGGATCTTCGAGAAGATCTACACGTCCGTCACGGCGTCGGTGCCACCGGAGCGGCTGGCGCAGGTGGTGGCGCTCGGTCTGGAGGTGCGGCGCCGCCGTGCCGCGGACGAGCCGGTGCCCGCCGAGATGGCCGCGGCGTTCGAGCAGGCCGACGTGCTGTTCGCCAAGGTGCGCGCGGTCTTCGGTGGACGGCTCGTGCAGGCGCTGTCCGGTGCCGCGCCGATCTCCCGCGAGGTGCTGGAGTTCTTCCACGCGGCCGGCGTGCCGGTGCTGGAGGGCTACGGCATGACCGAGTCCACCGCGATCGGCACCGTCAACACGTTGGAACGTTTCAAGCTCGGTTCCGTTGGCGCGTCGGGCGTTGCGGGCCTGGAGATGTCCGTCGCGGACGACGGCGAGCTGCTGATGCGCGGCCCGCACGTCTTCGCCGGCTACTGGCGCAACGACGAGGCGACCGCTGCCACGATTCAGGACGGCTGGCTGCACACCGGCGACCTCGGCGAGATCGACGCGGACGGTTTCGTGACGATCACGGGGCGCAAGAAGGACATCATCATCACCGCCGGTGGCAAGAACATCGCGCCGGCCAACGTGGAGAACGCCCTGCGCCAGTCGCGCTGGATCTCGCACGCGGTCCTCTTCGGAGACCGGAAGCCCTACTGTGTGGCTCTGCTCACACTCGACGCGGACGAGATCGTGCCGTGGGCTGCGGAGCGTGGTTTGCCGTCCGACCTCGAATCTTTGGTGGGTCACCCAGACGTGCGAGCGCTGGTCCAGGGAGTTGTTGACGAGGTGAACTCGCACTTCGCCAGTGTCTTCCAGGTGAAGAAGTTCGTGCTGCTCAGCCGGGATCTGTCCCAGGAGGAGGGCGAGCTCACCCCCACGTTGAAGGTCAAGCGGAACGTGGTGCACCGTCTTCACTCTGCGTTGTACGAAGGGCTCTACGAGTAACCCGTACGTACGAGAAATCCAAAAACAGGTACATCCACCCTGGCGGATTCCTTCCACTCAGGGCAGAGTGGGACACCAAGCGGCGCCAGGCCCCCTCCCCCCTCGGGCCCAGCCGCTTCGCGGCCCCGGCTCACGGCGTACTCCCCCCAGACGCCTTGCCGGGGCCGCCTTGCTTTATGAACGGCGCTTTCGTCCACCTGGTGTTTTAACCAGGAGGCGCCTGGGCTTTGACATGGGCACGGCCACCGCTTGATCATCTTCGGGTTCCGCC
>NZ_JBEXJN010000045.1:0-79790 GCF_040609115.1 Lentzea sp. NPDC004782 | reverse complement strand
AGTTCTTGGCGGAACCCGAAGATGATCAAGCGGTGGCCGTGCCCATGTCAAAGCCCAGGCGCCTCCTGGTTAAAACACCAGATCCACCTGAGGTGCAGTAAGGCGCCCTTCATCGAGCACCCGGCACGCCGCGTTCGGGCGCCTATGCGCGCATGACTGTGGCGATCGGGATCCGGGCCGCCCGGATCGCCGGGATGAGCCCACCGAGCACACCGGCGACCAGACCCGCGATCACGCCCGCCACCCCCGCCTCCCACGGGAAGGTGGTGCCCTGCAACGACGGGAAGCGGTGACCGAACAACGTCAGCGCGACCTGCAGCCCCGCCGCGCCCGCGCCGATCGCGAGCGCCGCGGTCAGCAGGCCGGTCAGCAACGTCTCGGCGAGCACGATCCCGGCCAGCAGCATCCGGGACATGCCCACCGCGCGGCGCAGGGCGAACTCCTCGACGCGCTCGCCGACCGTGGCGAGACCGACGTTGAGGATGCCCGCGACGCCGATCAGCAGCACCAGGAACGCCATGCCGAGGAAGATCAGCCGCAGGATCTTCAGCTCGGACTGCATGCGCTCCTTGGAGTTCACCCGCTGGAAGTGCAGCTGGTTCTGGTCGATCCCGGCACCGGCCAGCTTGGCCTTCAGCAGCTGCTGCAGGTCGTCGGAACCCGGCTGCAGGTAGACCTCGAGCCCGGTGCCCCCGCCGCGGAACCTGTCCAGCTCGCTGGTCTGCGCCGCCGCGGGCATCCACGTGCGCAGCTCGTCGAGACGCAGGTAGACCCTCGGCTGGATGGTGCCGTCCTGCACCACGCCCACGATCTGGGGCGTCACGTGGTGGGTGGCGCCGTCGATCGTCATCTCGCCGGGCACCCGGTACTGCCGCAGGCCCTTGGCGGCCTCCTCGTTCAGCACGATCCGCGGCGCGAGCGACGGGGCGGAGGCGAAGTCGAGCCAGCTGCCGGAGACCGGGCGGAACGGCTTGAACGGCCGGACGTCACCGGTCAGCGCGACCATGCTGACCTCGATCGCCTGGCCGTCCGGCTTCTTCTCCTGCGGCTTCTGCTCCTGGCACACACCGTTGGAGTCGCAGACCATCTGCGGGCCGTAGTAGTCGCCGCGGCGGTTGGCGTACTCGAACGGCATGCCGCCCTCGTTGATCGGCCGCACGCCCGGCTCGCCGATGACCGCCTTCGAGCTGATCATCGCGACCGCGTCGGCGCGGCCCTTCAGCGCGGCCTCGACGATCCCCGGCGCGCCTTTCTCGCCGGGGATGTAGCCCGTGATCGTGCCGTCCTTGCCGGACTGGAGCTCGACGTCGGTGAGCATCGCGCGTTCGGCGATCTCCGACCCCGCCTGCACGGCCACGACCGCGAGGACACCGAGGAACAGCGAGACCATCGACAGGAACGTGCGCAGCTTGCGGGCGCGGATGCCCTGTCCGCCGATCACCAGGGCGGACCGCAGCTTGCCGGAGAACATCAGTTGAACCGCCCGTCGCGCAGCTCCAGCACGCGGCCCATCTTGCGCGCGTGATCGTGGTCGTGCGTGACCAGCACGAGGCCGCAGCCCCGCCTGGTCGTGCCCAGCAGCACCTCGACGACGAGGTTGCCGGTCTCGGTGTCGAGCGCGCCCGTCGGCTCGTCGGCGAGGATCACGCGCGGCTGCCGGACGAGCGCGCGGGCGATCGCGACGCGCTGCTGCTCACCGCCGGAAAGCCGGGCGGGCTTGGACTTCGCGAGGTGCGCGATGCCGACCTGCTCCAGCGCGTCCATCACCTGCTGCCGGCGCTTGCGCCGCGACGACCAGCCCTGGCCGTTCACCAGCGCCATCGCCACGTTCTGCGCGGCGGTGAGGTGCTTGAGCAGGAAGAAGCGCTGGAACACGAACCCGAACTCCGCGCTGCGCAACGCCGCGGCCCTGCGTTCGGGCAGCTTCGTGATGTCGTTGCCGTGCAGGAGGTACTGGCCTTCGTCGGCCCGGTCGAACAGCCCGATCAGCGACAGCAGCGTCGACTTGCCGGAACCGGACCGGCCGAGGATCGCCACGCTCTGTCCAGGATGGACGGTCAGGTCCACACCGGACAGGATGGTGCGCGGTTCCTCCTGGCCCTTCAGGACTTTCGTGATGCCGCTGAGCTGCAGCAGCGGCGCCTGCGCCTGGGGGACGGTCATCACGGTCCCGTCGGCTTGGACTGGTCGCCGCCCTGCTGCGGCTCCGGCAGGTTCGGGCCCGGCACGGCGAGCTCCTCGTCCCCGGTGAGACCGGACTTGACCTCGACGACCTTGCCGTCGGTGAGGCCCAGCACCACGTCGGTGGTCTTGCGCGACCCGTCCGGGGAGAGCACGTCGACCCTGCCCTTGCCCTGCTGCCCGGCGACCGCCTCGACCGGGACCACCAGCGCCTGCGCGGACTTGCCGGTGGTGACCTCGATCGACGCGCCGGCGCCGTTGATCATCTGCACGTCCGCGGGCGCGGTGCACACGATGCGCAGGCCGGTCGAGGAGCTGGGCTGCTGCGGCTGCTCCGGGGTCTTGGGCTGCTGGGGAGCCGGCGGGGTCTTGGTGTCCGGCGTGACCGGCGGCTTCTCCGGGATGGTGCCCTGCGGCAGCGCGGCGATCGTGCCGAGCACCGTGCACGGGAACGGGCCCGGCCCGTTCTTGATCTGCACCGTCACGTCGGTGAGCGCGCCGCTGATCTTGTACGCCTGCGAGCCGTCGATGTCACCGACGATCGCGTAGCCGACGTGCCTGCCCGACGCGATCGGCATTCCCGCCGTCACGGTCGCCTTGTCGTCGACGAGCCGGCCGCCGAACGTGGCACCGGCCGGGATCTCGACGTAGTTCGGCGTCCCGTCCTTCCACACCGTCGCGACCCTGGTCGGCTTGGTCGGCGTGCCGTTCGGCGCGGGCACGTCGAAGTAGCGCACCTGGCCCGCGACCGGCGCGACCAGCCCGAACGTCGGGTTCATCTCGACCTTGCCCGAGATGCTCAGCTTGGTGGTGAGGTCCTGCCTGGTCGGTTTGACCTTGGTCATCGTCGTGCCGCGCGGTGCCAGCTCCGGGTTGGTCTGGTCCGGACCTGACGGACTGCACGCCGCCACGGCGACCGTGACCAGCGCGCACAGCGGCGCGAGAAGAATTTTGCGCACGAATGTCCCCCATGTCGTTTCGACCAACCTACTGACAAGGACACCGCACGCGTCGCGGAGGTTGCATCGGACTTTCGGCCGATCCGGCATCGACCTGGTGGTCACGGGTATCCGGGATGTTGACCGGAAGGAGATGACCTGTGAATGCGCTTGCCGTGGTAACCGGCGCTTCCAGCGGAATAGGTTACGAGCTCGCGAAAGTGCTCGCGGACAACGGCTTCGACCTGGTGGTCGCGGCGGAGGACGAACGGATCGACGAGACGGCCGCGCAGATCGCGTTGCGGTGCGGGGGAGTGCGCGTCGACCCGGTGCGCACCGATCTCTCGAAGTACGAGGGGGTGGAGGCGCTGGTCGCCGCGGTGCGGGCGGACGGACGTCCGGTGGACGTGCTCGCGGTGAACGCGGGCGTCGGCGTCGGCGGCGACTTCGTGCGCGACACCTCGCTCGACGACAACCTGGAGATCGTGGACCTGAACGTCCGCTCCTCCGTGCACCTCACGCACCGGCTGCTCGGCGACATGGTGGACCGCAAGCAGGGCAGGGTGCTCTTCACCTCGTCCGTCGCCGCGACCGCGCCCGGCCCGTTCCACTCGGTCTACGCGGCCTCGAAGGCGTTCCTGGCGTCGTTCGGGCAGAGCCTGCGCGAAGAGCTGCGGGACACGGGCGTCACCGTGACGACGCTGATGCCGGGACCGACGGACACCGAGTTCTTCGAGCGCGCGGGCATGCAGGACACCAAGGTCGCGACGGGCGACAAGGACGACCCGGCGCAGGTCGCCCAGCAGGGCTTCGAGGCGCTGATGAAGGGCGACGACCACGTGGTCGCCGGGTCGCTGAAGAACAAGGTCCAGGCGGTCGCCGGGAAGGTCGCGCCGGACCCTGTGAAGGCGAAGATGACGCGGTCGATGACCGAACCCGGTTCGGCCGAGTCCTGACGGGTACTCGCGCCCCATGAGCCAACCGAACCCCATCCAGATCCAGAAGAGTCTCTCCGGCGTGGACTACCCGGTGTCCAAGCGGCAGCTGCTGGAGAAGGCGCGCGACAACGGCGCCGGCGACGACGTCATGGCGGCGCTGGAGAAGCTGCCGGACCGGGAGTACAACGGCCCGAACGCCGTCAGCGAGGAGGTTTCCAAGGCGTGAGCCGTTCCGAAGGAAGTGCGCGAATCCGCGGCTACCTCTTCGCCCTCGGCAGCTACGCGGTGCTCGCGGGCACCGTCTCGGTGGCCGGTCGCCTCACCGGCGTCCGGCTGCCGGAGCGGTTCTCGCTCGCCGACACCGCTCTCGTGGGCGTGGCGACGCACAAGGCGAGCCGGTTGCTCACCAAGGAGGCGGTGATGCGCCCGTTGCGGGCACCGTTCACCGTCTACGAGGAACCGGCGGGGCATGCGGAGCTCAAGGAGTCGGTACGGTCGGACGAACCCGCGAAGCACGCGATCGGGGAGCTGCTGACCTGCCCGTTCTGCGCGGGCGTGTGGATCGCGAGCGGGCTCACCGCGGGGCTGGTGTTCGCGCCGCGCATCACCCGGCTGGTGTCCACGGCGCTCAGCGCGGTGGCGGCGTCCGATGCGCTGAACCTCTTGTACGACAAGCTGAAGTCATGACACGTGGCGGCCGCGCCGGCTGCCCTCGTAGGCCTGTTCCCGCAGTGCCGCGAGCCAGCTCGGCGCGAGCTCCATCTCCGGCGGCCGGTTGAGCACCGGGTCGAACGCCACCGGTGCCGCTGTGCGGTCCCCGGGATGCAGCGTCACGGTGGCGACCTGGCGCCAGGCGGCGTCCTTTCCGGACACGTGGAGGGTGAACCTCGTCGGCGGCTCCCCGCCGTCGGGAACGGCCATGAACCACAGCAGTTCGCCGCGGTACCGGTAGGGCGCGAGCGTGCCGAGCCGGGCGTCGTGCCAGTGGCGCACGAACTTCGGCAGCAGCCGCGTCCGCCGGCCGGTGCCGGTGCTCGACAGCAGCAGGTCCCAGTCACCGGACTCCGTGGGCACGCGCAGCGCGATGCCGAGCACGTCCGGCTTTCCCGGCCCGGTACCGGCGCCCTTGGACAGGCGCACGGTCACCGCGGCCGTCGCGGGGAAAGGCGGGGTGCCGGTCAGCTCCCCGGTCGTCTGGACGCCGCGCGGATGCAGCGCGCGGGCATGCCTGGCCTTGGCGAGCAGGTGGAACACCGTCGTCAGCACATCCCTGACTACCCGGCAAAACCGCCCGAAAACGCGGTGTTTCAAGGTCTTCCAGAGGGGGATTCTGCCTCCATGAGGCTGCTCAGGGCACCGGGCGTGTACGCGCCTCAGGACGACACGGCCCTTCTCGTCGAGGCCATGCACGCCGCCGCTATCCCGGCCGGTGCGCGCGTGCTGGACATCGGCACCGGCACGGGAGCGCTCGCGATCGCGGCGATCCGGGCCGGTGCCGCCGAGGTGACCGGTGTGGACGTCTCCCGGCGCGCGGTGTGGACCGCGCGGGTCAACGCCGCCCTGCAACGGTTGCCGTTGCGGGTGCGGCTCGGCAACGCGCTGGAGGTCGTCGCCGACGAGCGGTTCGACCTGGTGCTCGCCAACCCGCCGTACGTGCCGGCCGCCGGTCCCTGCGCGGTGAGCGGGCCGGCGCGGGCGTGGGACGCGGGGCTGGACGGGCGCCAGCTGCTGGACCCGTTGTGCGCCAGGATGACCGACCTGCTGGTGCCGGGCGGGGTGCTGCTGATGGTCCATTCCGCACTGTGCGGAGTGGACACGTCGTTGCGGCAGCTGAGGGACAACGGCCTGAAGGCGTCGGTCGTGCAACGGCGGCTGGTGCCGTTCGGTCCGGTCATGAACGGCCGGATCGGCTTCCTGGAACGGCACGGGCTGATCGAGCCGGGCCAGCGACACGAGGAACTGGTGGTGATCCGCGGTGACCGGCCAGAACGCGTCCAGTGAGCGCAGGGTGACGGTGGTGCCGAACGGCCCGGTGCTCGTCGAGGGACCGGTCGAGCTCGTCACCGACGACGGCGTGACGCACACCAGCGACCGGTTCGTGGTCGCGGTGTGCGCGTGCCGCCGCAGCAAGCGCTACCCGTTCTGCGACACCAGTCACCGCAAACGCGTGCGCAGCGACGACTCTCCCGAGCGCCACGACGACAGCAGGTGATCGGCCAGGCGTGCCTCCAGCAGCTCGGTGGCCTGGATGCCGAACACCACGTCCGCCCGCAGCTGGGGTTCCTGCTCCAGCAGTGAACCGATGACGTCACGCCGCATGATCTGCTCGTGCACGGCGTCGGCCTCGATGTGCTCGGTGAAGAACTCGACGCACCGCGGGTCGGCGTCCAGCCGGGTCAGCGCCTGCGCCATCCGCTGGGCGCTCGGCGCCGTCGTGATCTCCGCGGCGGCGAAGTGGCCGACCAGCGCGCCGCGCAGCGACCGGTGCAGGCCGAACAACGACATCATGTTGACGATCGCGATGGCGGGCGCGGGCACGTCGTCGAGGTGGTGCAGGTAGTCCGGGGACATCCCGGCGCCCTCGAGCAGGTCGGCGTAGAGGCGGGAGTGCATCCGGTCGGCCCGTCCGCCACCGAACTCGTCGAACTCCACCGCCACCAGCGCCGCCTTCGCCCGGCCGCGCAACCGCGGGATGACCCACGCGTGCGGGTCCGCCTCCTTGTGGTGGTACACCGAGCGGTGCGCGAAGTACTCGCGCATCTCGTCCCAGGTTCCGTTGTCCCGCAGGTGATGCGACACGCCGTCGCCCGGCACGCGCTCGACCAGCAGCTCGTCCAGCGCCGCGGTCAGGTCGTCACCGCCGTCCACATCGGACCGCAGTGCGGCGAGGAACGCGATCTCGGCCCGGGCGCGGAACTTCAGCAGCTCCGGGTCCCACTCCCACGCCGGGTGCACGCCGTCGAAACCGCGGTAGTGCAGCTCGTACAGCAGGTGCAGGGCGAGGGTGAGGTCCTCGCCGTACGGATCGGGGCCGGCGTCGGTGAACGGGACCAGCCGTCCGTCCGGATCGCCGCCCAGCGTGGCGACGACGGTCTCGGACAGCGGTCCGCGTGGTGCGGGAAGCTTCACCACGCTCTCATACCCGCCGGTCGACGAGGTCATGCACCAGAGAGAGCTCCCCGCGTTCGGCCAGCGCGGGCGTGACGTGCTCCAGGAGCCTGCCGAGCAACGCCGTGGCGGGCACCCGGCACGCACGCCACGGATCGACTCCGGGGCCGTCCAGGCCGTACCGCGAGGCCGTCCAGACGGCCGCCGCGCACACGTCGTCGCGCACCGGCGGTGACTCGCCGCCGAGGCACGCCGTGTGGACGAGAGCGCGCGACAGGGCGGCCTGCAGCATCGCGTCCTCGACGGTGGCCGCCGCGTCCGCCACCCGGAACTCCACGGTCGGCAGCTTCGGCGACAGGCGGGCGAGCCAGAACGACTGGGCGCGGTCCACGAGAGTGCCGCACGCGACCATGCGCGCGACGTGAGCGTCGTAGTCGTCGGCGTCGGGGAAGACCGGTGGCACTCCGGAACCGGGGAAACGCGACTGCTCGACCATGCGCCAGCTCGCGTAGCCGTGGTCGGGCGAGTTGGCCGACAGCGCGAGCAACGTGGGCAGCCACGGCCGCACGTGGTTGAGCACCCGGACACCGGTGCCGCGGTCCGGAACACCCACGTGCACATGGCATCCGCACGCCTCGTAGTGCTCCACCACGCCCGCGTACGTGTCGAGAACGCGGTGGAACCGGGGACGGGAACGGGACACGATCGGCCGCAGCGACGGTTTCACCGGTGTGCCACGGGACATCAGGCTCAGCCCGATGTCCTCCGCGGCCTTGGCGAGCGTGGTGCGGGCCTGCCGCAGCGCGTCGCCGAGGTCGGCGACCGACTCGCACGGACCGGTCGCGGCCTCCACCTGAGTGCCCGCGAACTCGGCGTGGAACTTGGTCAGGCCGGTGTCACCGACGCGCGCCAGCACGGCGTCCGCCCGCACCGCGGTACGTCCGGACGCCGTGTCGACGAGCAGAAACTCCTCTTCCACGCCAACGGTGTCAGCGCACAGCGGCACGCCGGCCAAGCGCGACCCCCAGTCCGATCATGCCGAGCCCGAGGACGAAGTGCAGCCAGTCGTCCGCGCTGTTGAGCGGCACGAAGTTGGCGTCGCTCATCTTGTCGATCACCAGTCCGTACAGCCACAGCACGAGGTAGATCGCACCGCCGCCGATCAGGAACGCCCGTGCGCCGGCCGCCGTGCGCGAGGCCAGGAAGCCCACGACGCCGAACAGCAGGTGCACGATGTTGTGCAGGATCGACACCATGAAGATCCCGAGCAGCATCGCACCGGACTGGTGACCGGCGAACGTCATCCGGTCGTAGTCGGTCGTGATGCCTGGGATGAAGCCGAGCACGCCTACCAGCGCGAACACCGCCGCTACGACGAGCGCGGCCTGCTGGACCCGCGTGCGGGTGGTGACGTCGACCATCGAACTCACCTCGAGAGTTTGGTCCTGAACGCGGTCGATCGACGGCTACCCGGCAGGGGTGGGGGCAAACGCGCCGCGGGTACACCGCCTCGCATGGACGACAAGACGATCGAGGCGCTCGGCAAGCTCGGCAAGGCCCTGGAGACCACCGAACGGGCCCGCGGCCACCTGTACTCGTTCCACCAGCTCACCGGTACCGCCGACTTCACCCTGGACGAGGCGGTCGAGCTGCTGCGGCAGGCGGGCCACCACGAGCACGCCGACCGCGTGCAACGGGAGCTGCTCGGCCGCAACGTGCTGCCGGGGCGGTGGACCTTCGAGATCGTCGAGCAGTACGACGACACCTACTACGACGTGTTCCGGGACGTGGCCCGCGCGGCCCGCGACGAGCTGGCCGGCGGCCGGCGGCACGAGTTCGAGGCGCGGCTCAAGCGCGAACGTCAGCGGCTCAGCGCCGCCGCGTACGCCGACAGGGACTCCCGGTCGGGCTGACCCGTCTTCGCGATCAGCGACGCCACGTGCTTTTCCACCGTGCGGGGCGAGATGTGCAGGCGGGTGCCGATGGCCTTGTTGCCCATCCGGTCGGCGAGCAGCACGAACACCTCGAACTCGCGGACGGTCACGCCGTGCCCGCGCAGCTGTTTGGGCACCTGGTCGGTTCCGGTGCGGCGTTGCTGCACCGGTGCGCCCGCCTGCCGCAGCAGTCCCCGGCACGCCGACGCGACCGCCGTGATCCCGGCCTGGTGGAAGTGCTCCTCGGCGGCGCGCAGCCACGTCACCGGGTCACCCCACGCCCGTGCTTCCGGCGCGACCAGCCGCAGTCCGAGGTGGCGGGCCATCGGGTAGAGGGCCGCGGCCTCCTGCGCGCGGTCGAACGCCTGCCGTGCCTCGGCGTGCCTGCCGTCGCGGCCGAGCAGGACGGCGTGGGCGAGGTCGGCGAACTGGCGGTTCCAGCGCATACCGGCGGCACTGGACTTCGTCAGCACCTCGTAGTCGGACCAGCCGAAGCGGCCGTCCAGCACGGCCAGCAGCACCCGCAGGCCGTGCGCGCCGGAGAGGTGGAACGTGGTGGGGTTCTGCGACTCCTTCGCCTCCGCCACGTCGAGCTCCCGCGTCGCCAGCGCGCGGTCTTCCTCGAGCAGGGCGCAGAACGCGCGGGCGAGCCCGTGGCACAGCGGGATCTCCTGGGCGCCGCCCTTCGCGACCGCCTCGAACTCGCCGACGGCGTCGTCGGTCTCCTGCCGGTTGCCGCGGTGCGCGGCGAGCGTCGCCTTCACCATCAGCAGGTAGCGGGTGAGCGCGTGGATCTGCAGCCGTGCGGTGGCCTGCAGGCAGGTGGCGACCTGCCGCTCGGCCTCGGCGTAGGCACCGGTCAGGACGTGCTGCAGGGCCAGGATGGCGTCCACGTTGTACGCCACCGTGATCGCGCCCGCCCGATATGCCTCCTCGTGCGCGCGGCCCAGCGAGGCGGTGCTGCCGGACGCGAGCCAGTCGTTGCCCGCCAGGCGAACCAGCGCGTAGATGTGCTGGATCGGCATCTGGTGCGCGTCGGCGAGCGCGCGTGCCCGGCCGAAGCACCGGTTGGCCTCGTCGAGGTCCTGCTCGCGGGCGATGATCCCGAGCAGCTGCCACGCCTCGCAGGCGACCGCCGGGAGCTCCGCCCGTGCCGCCGCCTCCGCCGCCTGCCTGGCGAGGCTCGCCGCGGACTCGATCCGGTCGGCGCTCGGGGTGTTGAGCGCGAGGTACGCGGAGTTGACGTCCAGCTGCGCGGTCAGCCGGTCGGGTGCGTCCCGGCCGAGCAGCGCGCGGGCGATGCGCACCTGCTCGACGCCGTCGGTGAACCGCCCGGCCAGGTGGGCGACGCGGGCCAGTCGCGTGTGGAGCTTCGCCCGTCTGGCCGTGTCCAGGCCGCCCAGGTCGGCGATCTCCTGCTCGAACCGGAAAGCGCGTTCGAACTCGCCGGTCTCCGCCAGGGCCGGGAGCAGGGTGTCGAGGACGTCGGCGCGCGCCTCGCCGGTGAGCAGCTGCTGGGCGCGGTCGAGCAACGTGACCGCGGAGCCCGCCGCGCCGTTGCCCAGCGCCCGCCGTCCCGCCTCGGCGAACAGCCCTCCCGCGCGGGCGGGGCAGCCGCCGTCGAGCAGGAGCTTCGCCACGAGCGGGCACCAGTCGCCGGCCAGACCGGGGTGCAGGTCCTCGATCGCGTCGGCCGTGCGCAGGGAGAGCTCCGCCCGTTCGTTCGGCGTCAGCTGGGCGAGCAACGCGTCGGCGGTGAGGGGGTGGCGGAACGCGTACCAGTCCGGGGCGGGCTCGTCCGGTGTCACGAGCTGCGCGGCCACTCCCGCGTGCAGGTGGCTGAGCAGCTGGCGGTCGTCGGTGCCGGTCACCCGTTGCACCACCGAGAGCGGGAACCGGTGGCCCAGCACCGCCGCGATGGACAGCACCTCGCGGCCCTGTGGTCCCAGCCGGTCGGTGCGGTGCGCGACGCTGCGGGCGAACGCGGCCGGCACCGGGAGCTTGAACTCGCCGAGCACCTGCCAGCCCCGCGCGCCCGCGACCAGCAGGCCGCTGCTCACCATGCCGTGCAGCAGTTCCTCGACGACGAACGGGTTGCCCGCGCTGTCCGTCCACAGGCGACTCGACAGCTCGGCCGGGACCTGCTCGGTCTCCAGGCACGCGGCGGTCATCCGCTCGACCTCGGGCCGGGTCAGCCGGCGCAGCTCCAGCTGGGTGGCCGCGCCGCGCTGGACGATCCGGTGGACGAGCTCCAGCGCGTTGCCCGGTTCGGTGCGGATCGTGGCGAGCAGCAGGACCGGCTGGTCCTCCAGGTTGTCGGCCAGGTACTCGACGACGGCGAGCGTCTCGGCGTCGGCGTCGTGCAGGTCCTCCAGGACCAGCAGGCACGGGGTCCTGCGCGCCACGCTGGCGAGCAGCCGCAGCACCGCCTCCGCCAGCACCACGACGGACTCCGTCGTGGACTGGTGGTCGTGCCACTCCGGGATCAGCGTGCCCAGCACGGGTTTGTACGGGCCGAGCGCCGAGTCGTCCGGCGGCTCGCCGCGGAACAGGGCGAGCAGCGCCTCGGCGATCGGCCGGAACGGCACCATCGGGCCGATCGTCGTGCCGCGGCCCTTCAGGACCCGGACGCCCTCGTCGTACGCCTTGCCCGCCGCGTACCTGGCCAGCCGGGACTTGCCGATGCCGGCCTCGCCGGTCAGGAAGATCGCGCCACCGCGGCCCTGGCGGGTGCGCCCGAGTGCCCCCGTGAGGGCCGTGACCTCTCGGTCGCGGCCGACCACGTGGGGCGCTCGGGTCTGCATGGCAGGACCTTAACGGCCGGGCACGGCCGGTCGGATCGGCTGCTCAGGCGTATTCACCGTCGGAAGTCCGAGTGATTCCAGCCGATCAGGGAAGGATCTTTCCGCGATCAACGAGCGGGAACCTCAGACCACGCTGACGGTCGTTTCCGACATCGCCGGCGTGATGGCGACGATGGCACCCACCGCGAGGGTCAGCCCGGCCAGCGCGCGGGCTCTCGCACCGGCCCGCGACCGGGGGGTGAGCTCCATCTCCCCGATCACGTCCTCGACCTGCTCGGGCGGGGCGGCCGGGCGGTGCAGGGACTCGTTCATCAGACGCACTCCTCAGGTGTTCGGTGTGGGGTCGAGCAGCAGGACCGATGGCACCGGGAACCCCCGGCGCAGCAGACCGTGGCCGATGCCGGCCAGACCCGTGAGCAGGCCGGGTGACGGCACGCCGCCCGGCGTGGCGCAGCGGGCGCCGTGTTCGTCGAGTGCTCCCAGCAGCTGTGCCGTGCGACGGCTCGCGGCTGCGGGGTGCCGCGCCGACAGCGCTTCGACGACGCCCAGCTCGCCGTGGCACAGACTCATGTCCCGCAACGGTTCCCGGTCGGCCAGGACCTGGCTCAGCCGGTCGTCGGCACGGGCCAGGACCGCGCCGGCCAGACCGGAGCACCAGCCGGTGTCGGTCGGGTCGAGCGCGTCGTTCTCCAGGAACGCCAGTCCTGCCACATCTGATGACTCGTCACGAACCGTTGCCGCGTAACGCCGCAGAGCCCATCCGATTCCCGCATGGCCGCGGGCGAACCCATCAGCGGAACAAATCGCACCACGTAGAACGGTCGCGTAGTGGCCGGCGAGGGCGAGAGATTCAGGTGTGCCCACGGCGAGCATGGCGGCGAGGGACCCGGCGACGCCGTCCACGACGTTGAACGACGTGTCCTCCAGCGGCATCAACGACACCGCGGCCGACAGCAGACCGGGGTCCAGGCCGAGCAACGGCGTCAGGCGCGCCAGGCCGTAGCAGATGCCGCCCAGGCCGTGGACTCCGCCACCGACCGCCGCGACCAGCTCGGGTGACTCGCCGAACGCCGCCAGCAACGACGGCAGCGGGCGCACGGCGTCCCGCGCGAAGTCGACGTAGCGGGCGGCACCGGTCAGCGCGCCCAGCTCGGCGAGGAACAGCGCCACCCCCGTGTAGCCGTTGGACAAACCGGCGCCGAGCGGCTGCACCGCCCAGTGCCGGTCGTCGACGAGCTCGAGGCCCAGCCAGTTCACCCGGTCCCGGCCGGTCACGGCGTGCGCGAGGATCTGGTCCGCGATGCCGCACGCCGCCACCAGCAGCCGGGCCGGGTCCGGGTCCACCGCGGCGACGTGACCGGGCAGCGGCGCGCCGGAGCGGTGCGAGACGGGCCGCGGCCGGGACGCCAGCGCCGCCGCGATCACCCACTGCTGGTCGTGCCGGTCCACCTCGCTCATCGCCGCGATCTTGCGTTCGACCGCGTGCAGCCCGGGCTCCGGCAGCATCCCCGGCAGCCGGAGCCCGGACGTCGTCCACAGGTCGCACGACCCCGGCCGGCAGGTGAACAGCGGCACGTCACCGCGCCACAGGTCGGCGACCTCGAACGGCACCAGCCGGTCGAGCAAGGGGTCGTCGACGACCAACACCCCGAACGCCAGGTCGCGGTCCATCGCGTCGACGAGCACCGACGGGTGCGTCGACTCGTCCAACAACAACGCGTACTGACGTGTCGCACGTGCCACGAACCGCACTTCGTCATCGGCGCACGCATGGACCAAGCGCAGCAGTTCGTCCCGATGCGCCACGATCGCGTCGTAGCCCGCGCGGAACCCGGCCAGCAGCGAGTCCTGGTAGTCGGCGGGCTCGGCCGGTTCGGTGCCCAGCAACGGCCGGTTGAACGCGCCCGACGACTCGCGCGGCCGTCTGACCAGCCGCATCCGGTCCGTTCCGGCGTCGGCCCAGTCGACGACGTCCAACGGCGACAGCACGCCTTGGTCACCGCCGACGCCGGACACGTCCACGACGCCGTTGTCGCCCAACAGCACGTGGGGGAGCAGGGCGGTGCGGTGCACGGACCGCGCCAGCGCGAGCGCCGCCGGGTCGTCCGACGAGGCGGGCGTCGGGTGGAACAGGGTCTCCACGTCCACCAGCACCGGCTGGTCCCCGGCCGCGATCAGGTTCTCGTAGTGCATGTCCGTGCCGTCGACCGCGTACAGCAGCGCCAGCAGCGCGCCGAGCCGCCGGTAGAACTCGGCCACACCGGCCACGCCCGCACACGGCTCCTGACGCACGAACTCCAGCCACCCGTACCCGTCCCGCACCACCAGCCGCGGCGCCCGGAACCTGATTCCGGTCCGCCTGGACAGCCAGCCCAGCTGGGCGATGAAGTGCGCGTGCAACACGACCGGTCGCGGCCGGTACACCAGCCGCGCGCCGGAGGAGAAGGTCAGCACCGCGACCGTGCGCCCCTGCTGGTGCGGATCCCCGCGCCCGGTCTCGATCGACGTCAGCGCGCCGGGATCCACCCCGCCGAAGATCGTCCGCACGATCTCCGCACGGTCGCGGTCCAACCGCGACGACAGCTCGTGGTGGGTGGAAACAGCCTGCTCACAGGCCTGGCCGAGCAGCCGGGCCAGCACCGGGTAGCGCGCGAACAACGCCTCCAGGTCGAGCGTCCGCGTGAAGTTCGTGAACCGCTCGGCCCCGGTGTCACCGGCCAGCGTGCCGCGCGCGTTGTGCAGCTCCAGCACCAGCGTCCGCGCGGCGATGGCGACCAGCCGCCGGCCGAGCTGCTCGGCGAACGCGGCGTCGAACGGAGGCGCGATCTCCAGGCGGGCGGCGTCGATCAGCGGACGCAGGGCGTGGGCGAACGCCGCCGTCCAGCTCTCACCGGTGGTCGTCTCGGCCGCGGAGGTCACGCCGGACAACCTCGCACGCGCGCCCGTGCGAGCACATGGGGGCGAGGCCCCCAGATTTGCGCCGGACGTGAATATGGGGGACCGCCCCCCATGTTCCGGCGCTCCCGCGGCCGGAAACTCCTCAGCAGAGGAGGGAACGAGCATGAAGGAGTTCGGGGAACTACCGCGCACGGCCTCGGTGCCGTCGCTGCCCCATCTGCCTGAGGTTCGGGGCAAGAGGGCGTCGCTTCACCGGCCCGTCGTCCGGGCCGCGAAGGAGGCCGCGGCATGAGGGACTTCGGCGAGCTGCTGCGCCGGCACCGCATCCGCGTCGGCCTCACCCAGCAACAACTGGCCGACTTCGCGATGGTGAGCGTGCGCGCCATCCGCGACCTGGAGTGCGGCCGGACGAGGTCACCGCGCGCCGAGACGGTGCGGCTGCTCGCGGACGGGCTGCGGCTGGACGACGACAGCCGCGCGAACCTGCTGGAGGCCGGGGGACGGCCGGCCGGGCCGGTGTCGGTGCCGCCGCCCGCCCCGTCGTCGGCGATCGTGGGCCGGGAGAACGAGGCCGCGGCGCTCGTCGGCCTGTTCGCCGACGGGCAGCGGCTGGTCACGGTCACCGGGGTCAGCGGGGTGGGCAAGACGCGGCTCGCGCTGGAGGTGGCGGGGGAGCTGCACTTCCGGCTCGGCTGGTCGGTGGTGTGGCTGCCGTCCTCGCGCATGCCGGCGGTGGACGACGACCAGGACACCGTTCTCGTCACCGACCACAGCCCCGACACGCGGCTGCTGCAGACGCATCCGAGGCTGCGGATCATCGTCACCTCGCTGGCCCCGACCGGGACGCCGGGCGAGCACGTGTTTCCGTTGGCGCCGCTGGACGACGACGCCGCGGTGCGGTTGCTCGTGACGCATGTGCGGCGAGTGCGGCCGGGGTTCCGGCAGGAGGCCGCGAACCAGGCCGCGCTGGTGGGGCTGGTGCGGGAGCTCGACGGGCTGCCGTCGGCGCTGGAGTTCGCCGCCGGGTGGTTCATGGTCTACTCGCCGCAGCACCTGCTGGAACGGCTGCGGACCAACCCGCTCGACCCGACGTCGGCGCACCTGCGCGACTCGCTGCGGCTGTCACTGTCCACCTTGGACGGTGAGGAGCGTGAGGCGTTGGTGCGCATGGCCGATCGGGGTTACGTCGACAACGAACACATCGCGCGCGCGTTGAGCGTGCGCGGACTGATCCGCCGCGCCGGACCCCGATACGAGGTGCTCAACCTCGTGCGTGCGGCGGTGCTGGAACCGGTGTCAGGGCCACACCTGACTGGGGGTGTGGCCCTGACCTGGCCCTGCTGACCACCCGTCCGGGTGGTCGATGAACGGCGCTTTCGCTCACCTCAGGTGGACGAAAGCGCCGTTCATCATCAGAACTGGGCGGTCAGGCAGGCGAGGCGGTCACCGGCGGTGCCCGCCTTGCCGTGCTCGGTGCTGGTGTGCGTGGCGTGGACGACCACGGCGTTCGCCTCGCCCTTGCGGAACTCCCACTTCACCGTGGCGGTTCCGGTCGCGGCACCGGTCGCGTCGGTGGTGAGGTCGAGCCAGATCTCGTTCTGCGCGTTGGCGTACTTGGGGTCGACGCTCGGCGTGACCGGGTCCTTCTCGTTCTGGTAGTGCGGGCCCGAGTCGGCGGGCTTGGCGCCGCACGGCTTGGTGTGCACGTGCGAGCCGTACTTCGTGTTCGGCAGCAGTCCGGACACCTTCAGCTCGACCGTCGTCTGTCCGTTCGCGACGGACGAACCGGCGGAGAGCTTGGCGCCCACCGGAATTCGCTGCACGTCGTAGGTGATGCCCTTCGGCTGGTCGCCGGACGCGGCGGGTGCCGCCAGCGCGGTCTCGGCCACCGGCCTGACCGCGGGGGACGGGGTCTCGCTCGAACAGGCGGCCAGGCCACCGGTGAGCAGCACGGCACCTGCGAGGGCGGCCACGGTCGTGCGCATGATTCTCCTTGAGTCAACTGCGTTCCTGGTTCCCACCCCCTGCACGTCCGTCATCGGGTGACTGGTTCAGATCAATTGAGACGAGGTCGCCGAACGCCTGCCGGTACGCGGCGCAGCGGTGGTAGCCGCCGTGAGTCTCCACTTCGTCCGGTGAGCCGTCCGTCTCACCGGCCCGGCGGTCGACGGGGTTGGGCGTCCAGCCGTGCACGGGGAAACCGAGGTAGTCGGTGCGCCGCCACAGGTTGATCCAGTTGTGCCCGAGCAACGCCGCCAGGCCGCCGTCCGGTGTCGCGCCGGGCTGCCGTTGCCACGGATCCAAAGCGAACATCGCGCCCGCGCGCACGCCGGGAGTGCCGAGCACGGCCGGGCCGAGCAGTTCGGGGAAGATCCGCCCGAAGTAGGGCCGCAGCTGCACGCCGTACGTCAGCAGCTGGACCTGGCGCAGACACCCCTCCGGCAACGCGTACAGCGCCGCCACGGCCAGCACGGCGCCCAGGCTGTGCGCCGACAGCACCACCCGGTGGTCCTCCGACTCGTCCAGGAACTCGCGGGTGCGGTCGGCGATCTCCGGCACCGCGCGTTCCGCGTAGCACGGCGGCGCGAACGGGTGCGCGGTGCGCGGCAGGAAGCACATCAGGTCCCACACCAGCCCGAGCGGACGGCGGTTCGTGAGCATCCCGGCGCCGACGAACGACCCGATCACCGCGACCCCGGCGAGCCCGGTGACCCAGTCTCCCTCGCCCAGCACCCACGTCACGCCCCACCAGCGGCTCCACGACGGCGCGGCGAACGTGAGGTAGCAGGTGAGGGCCAGGGCCGGCACGCTCAGCGCCGACAGCACCCCGACGAAGTCCTCGGCGCGGTGCGTCACCGCGGCCACGTGCCGCACCCGCATCACGAGCACCTCGGCCTCGTCGTCCAGCGCGGCGGGTTTCGCCAGGCGCCACAACAACATCACGGCCTGCGCGACCACCAGCAGCACCAGCGGGACCAGCGACGCCGCGAAGGCCGCGCTGAACCACGGGTAGAACGACGGCGCGCGCAGCCCGGTCCCGACCCAGCCGCGGAACGTCAGCACCAGCACCGTCGACAGCGTCACCGACGAGGTCAGCGACAAGCCCAGCAGCACACCGGGTGCGGCGCCGCGCCAGGCCTGCCACTCGTCACCGGGACGCGGCCGGGCCCGCCACCCGAGCACCCCGCCGAAGACCGCGGCACCGGTCCACGCGAGCGGAAACCAGTGCGTTGCCACCATGAACGCCGCGAACAGCACCAGCAGGAGCAAAGGCCCCTTGGCGTCGTTGCGCCGCCACGACCACGCCGCCAGCACCGACCCGAGCAGCGTCACGGTGACCACCGGCGGTCCCCACGACGTCAGCCACAGCGGCCCGTCGAACGACGGCTCGATCGCGTACAGCGCGAACCCGTGGGCGACCAGCACGAGCATCGACGAGATCATCAGCAGCCACGACCACAGGCCGCCCTTCTCGGTCGACGGCACGTCCGGGCAGTCCGCCGCGGTCACCACGACACGGCCCGTCACGACCGCCAGCAGACCGCCCGCGAGCACGGTGAGCACCAGGAAGAACACGTGCTGCGACTGCTGGGCGCTCGTCACCAGCACGACCACGCAAGACCCCGCCGCGAGGTGCAGCCGGGTGAGCCGGCGGATCCGCGGGCTGCCCTTCCACATCGACGATCGGCTGAGCAGCACGCCCTCCCGGTACAGCGGCGGGCGGTTGATCGTCGTCATCTCGTACCGGCTGCGGGACAACGAGGTCAGCGCCATCAGCCCCAGCAACAGCAGCACCGGCACCGCGGACGCGGCGAGCACCCGGACGTGCCGCGGGGGATCGCCGAGCAGGTCCAGGAAGTCCGGCAGCCGCTTGCACACCGCGCCCGGCAACGAGCACTGGATCGCGTAGAGGTCGATCGACACCTCGCACACCGCCAGCACCAGCAGCACGGTGAGCCCGAGCCCGAACAACCGCGTGCTGGCCGCGCCGCGCCCGGCGTTCCACCACACCATCCGCTTCGTGGCCGGTGCCGAGCCGTCGGGCAGCCTGCGCGACCAGTAGGCGACGTTCGCGAGCCCGAACGGCAGCAGCAAGGCCCATCCGATGCGTCCCAGCACGTTCGCGAGCACCGACGGCACCCCGCTGCCCGGCACGCCGGGGCTGCTGCGGGCCATGCCGCCCCACGAGTAGGCTTCGCGCCGCACGTCCGGCGGCACCTGTCCGGGGTGGTCCGGTGGCAGTTCGGCCAGCTTGTCCGGTTTCGGCCGCCAGAAGCTGCCGAACCGGTCGCCCCGGAACTGCTCCACGGCGGGTTCAGGGAGCGCCAGCATCGCGTACGGGGGCGTGTTGTTGACCCCGTGGATGCGCAGTTCCAAGGCCTTCTGGCTCATCGCGGCCTCCCTTTACTCCAGTTGTCGTCCCGAAAACTGCTCCGGTTAGCGGCCGAACGGGTGAAAAGGGTGTATCCAGCCGCCCTGGAAAGCCTCTACTGGGCAAGGAGGCCCCACCATGACCACAACCGCTCACCCGAACGCCGCGAACTCCGTCGGACTCGCCGAGTTCCTCGCCACCGCGGGCACGCTCACCCTGGCGCAGCGCAAGCTCCTCGTCGACCAGGCGCTGGTCCTGCTGGAACAGAACTACGCGCACCTGCCGCTCAAAGTCGCCATGCACGCGGTGAACCCCGTGCAAAGACTCAGGGTCCTGAGAGCGAGACTCGAACGGCAGACCGACGCCACGGCCGAGCCCGAGTGGCAGTTCCACCGCGAGCTGTCGGGCACCTTCCTGTCGGTGCGCGACCTGCACACGAACTACCTGCTGCCCGCCCCGTTCGCCGGCAAGATCGCCTTCCTGCCGTTCCAGCTGGAGCGCTGCTTCGCCGCCGACGGCACCGAGCAGTACCTCGTCTCGCGCACGGTCGCGGACTTCGCGGGACTTCCCGCCGGTGCCGAGGTCACGCACTGGAACGGCATGCCGATCGCCCGTGCCGTCGCGGTGAACGGCGCGAACTTCGCGGGCAGCAACACCGCGGCGAACCTCGCCCGCGGCCTGGAGTCGCTCACGTTGCGCCCCTTGGTGATCCAGCTCCCGCCGGACGAGGACTGGGTCGTCGTCACCTACCGCGGCGCGGACGGCTCACCGGCGGAGGTCCGCGTCGACTGGCAGGTGACCGACAACCTGCCGCCGATGACCGACGTCGACGCGCTGTCGCCGGCCGCCGCCGCGCAGGGCGTGGACCTGGACTCCGACGAGAAGGCACGTGCCAAGAAGTTGTTGCACGCGCCCAAAGTCGTCGAAGCCGAAGCCACCGGCGAGGCGGTCGCCATGAGCGTCACGGACGTGCCGACGACGATGCCCGGCGTCTTCCGGGCGCGTCCGGTCGTCACGCCGTCCGGCACGTTCGGGCACCTGCGGATCTTCTCGTTCAGCGTCGACGACCCGGAGGCGTTCCTCAAGGAGTTCGTGCGGCTGGCGGCTCTGCTGCCGCAGAACGGGCTCATCGTCGACGTGCGCGACAACGGCGGCGGCCACATCTTCGCCTCGGAGTTCCTGCTGCAGACGATGACCCCGCGCCACATCGACCCGGAACCGGTGCAGTTCCTGAGCACGCCGCTGAACCTGCGGATCTGCCGCCGCCACGCCGACGACCCGACCGGCCAGATCGACCTCGGCCCGTGGTTCCCGTCGCTGGACAACTCGATCGAGACCGGTCAGGCGTTCTCCTGTGCGCACACCATCACACCGGTCGACGGCGCGAACGCCGTGGGCCAGACCTACCACGGCCCGGTCCTGCTGATCACCGACGCGCGCGTCTACTCCGCCACCGACATCTTCGCCGCGGGCTGGGCCGACCACGAGCTGGGCCCGATCCTCGGCGTGGACGACAACACCG
The DNA here is from genome assembly GCF_040609115.1 of Lentzea sp. NPDC004782. Classification (NCBI taxonomy): domain Bacteria; kingdom Bacillati; phylum Actinomycetota; class Actinomycetes; order Pseudonocardiales; family Pseudonocardiaceae; genus Lentzea; species Lentzea sp. NPDC004782. Next base: position 59,095 of record NZ_JBEXJN010000045.1, on the reverse strand, counting down.
GCGCCGGCGGCGCGAACGTGTGGACGCACGGGCTGCTCATGCAGCTGCTGAAGATCCCGGCGCCGGGCGACGCCGAGTCGCCGTACCAGCCGTTGCCCAACAAGGCGAACATGCGCGTGTCGATCCGCCGCACGTTGCGCGTCGGCAAGCTTTCCGGCACGCCGGTGGAGGATCTGGGCGTGCAGCCGACGCACCTGCACCAGCTGACGCGCGCGGACCTGTTGGAGGGCAACGTGGATCTGCTCGCCCGTGCGGGCGAGCTGCTCGCGGCGCTGCCGGTGCGGCGCCTCGGCGTGGCGGTCGCCGGGACGGCCGTCTCACTGGACACCGTGAACCTCGACCGGGTGGACATCTACGTCGACGGCCGCCCGGCCACCTCGCTGGACGTGACCGACGGCGCGCACACCGCGACGTTGAGCGCCACCGGCGGCGAGGTGCGCGTCGAGGGGTTCGCGGACGGACAGCTGGTGGCCGCGCGCAAGGTCGCCAGTTGACAGAGCGGGCGCTTTCGGTGACTCCACGACCGAAAGCGCCCGCTCGTTGTCCCGCTACTTCTCGGTGAAGGTGAAGGCGCGGTCCTCGGCCAGCTGCGCGAGCTGCTTCTCGGTGCCCTGCGTCCAGCTCTGGACCCAGACGACCTCACCGTTCGGGCGCCAGTTCCGCGCCGACACGATGCCGAACTGGTCGAGCTTCTCGAACACGGTCACGCCACCGCGGTGGTCGTTGACGATGGCGGTGCACGTGGTGGTCTCGCAGTACTCCTTGGGCGACGCCTTGAGGAAGCCCGGTGCGTTGACCTGCGTGAACGTGTTGACCTTCTGGCCGTTGTAGGTGAAGGTCACCGAGTTGCCCATGTACTGCATGTCGTCGAAGACGCCCTCGGCCTCGCCGCCCCAGTTGCCGGGCACGACGTCCTTCGCACCGCGGAAGGCGCGCGGGAAGGCCTTCTTCTGGTGCGCGGAGAACTCGTCGGCCTGCTTCTGCAGCTCCGCCTTGGTCTTGTGGACCGGCTGGACGTCCTTCGGCGGCCACGTGAGGTCCGTGGATGCCGATGCGGAGCTCGCGAATCCGAGGAGCGCGAGGCCCGCAAGGGCAGCCGTCATCACGTTGCGCATGCGCATTCAATCCCCCTGGTGAGTAACAACCTCTCAACCCCAGAGACGCCCCAAGATCACCGGAGGTTGCACACGACTTTCGCGGTCCTACAACCAGCCTCGCCGCATCGCCTGCACGCCGGCCTGGAACCGGGTCTGCGCGCCGCACCGGTCCATCAGCTGCCGCACCCGTCGTTGCACCGTCCGCGGCGCGAGCCCCAGCTGCCGCGCGATCGACTCGTCGGTGAGCCCGGCCGCGAGCAGCCCCAGCAGGTTCGGGTCCACGTCGGCCGCCGCCGCGTAGATCCCACCCGGACTGAACGGGATTCCCTTGTCCCAGTACAGCTCGAACGTCGAGCGCAGCACGTCCAGCAACGCCGACGGGCGGATCAGCAGCACCTTGTCGACCACGTCGCCGTTCGCCACCGGCAGCACCGCCGCGTGCGTGTCGATCACCGCGAGCTTGAACGGCAGCGTCGGCGTGACGCGGGCCCGTTCGCCCGCCGCGACCAGTTCGATGATCTCGGTGACGCGGCCGGGGAGGTCCACAGCGGACCGGTCGTAGACGACCCGCCACTGGACGTCCCGTTCGCGCGTTTCGTCCTCCAGCGCGACGTGCTCGCCCAGCGGCGTCACGTACGGCGGCTGGTCGAGCACGCAGACCTCGTTCCGGGCGCCGCGCAGCAGCGCGTGCCACAGCTCGCGCACCGCGCCGACGCCGGAGATGACCTCGACGACCGCGCTGTCGGCGAGCTCCTCCTCGCGGTTGCGCAGGTAGAGCTCCATCAGCGGGCCGACGTCCGCGCGGGCCTTGCGGTGCGCCTCCTCGCGTGCCGCGATGAGCGCCTCGACGGCGAGGTCGGGCGCGACCGCCTGCCACACGTCGCCGGGCAGGTGCCGGACCATGCCGAGCTCCCGCATCTGCTCCAGCAGCTCGGGCGCGACGCCGATCTCGGCGGTGGTGCGGCTGCCTCCCGTCACCAGGAGCTCGTAGACGGCGGTCTGTTCCGGCGAGACGCCCAGGTGTCCGAACACGACCACATTGTGCGCCATTCGGCCCAGCAGTCCTGTCGTGAACACGTCAGTGTCGCCATTCGGACTCCGCCAGACCTGTTTTCGCGGGTTCAGCACGACTTACGGTCCTCGTCACCTCCGCAGCCGGTTCAGAACCCCTGACGCCCTCCCCGGCACGCGCAGGCCCTGTGTGTGGAAGGACCCTGTCTCGTGAACGGATTGCGACGCACGAGCCTGTGCGCCGCGGCTGTCTTCGCCGCCGTGCTCAGCGTTGTCTCACCGGTGAACGCTGCTCCTTCACAGATCCAGTCCCAACCGGACTCGACTCACGTGAACCGCCCCTTCGAACGGCTGATCGTCGGCTACAAGCCCGGCACCGCCGAAGCCTCGTCCGACTCCGCTGCCTCGGACGACGTGAAGAGCAAGGGCAAGTCCCTGCACCGCCGCATGGCGAGCGGTGCGGTCGTCGTCGACCTCGGCTCGAAGACCTCGAACGCCGATCAGGCCATCAAGGACTTCAAGGCCGACCCCGACGTCGCCTACGTCGAGCCGGACCTGCTGATGCAGCCGTTCGCCGACCCGAACGACACCGAGTACTCCCGGCAGTGGGACCTCTACGAGGCCACCGCCGGCATGAACGTGCCGGGCGCGTGGACCAGCTCCACCGGCGCCGGCGTGACCGTCGCCGTGATCGACACCGGCTACGTCGCGCACAGCGACCTGGCCGGCAAGATCGTGCCCGGCTACGACTTCGTCTCCGACGCCTCCCGCGCCCGTGACGGCAACGGCCGCGACTCCGACCCGTCGGACAACGGCGACTGGATGAAGGCCGGTGACTGCGGCACCGACGCCTCCGGCAACCCGTCCCCGCCGTCGGACCAGAACTCGTCCTGGCACGGCACCCACGTGGCCGGCACCATCGCCGCCGCCACGAACAACGGCAAGGGCATCGCCGGCATCGCCTACGACGCCAAGATCCAGCCCGTCCGCGTGCTGGCGCAGTGCGGTGGCTCGACCTCGGACATCGCCGACGCCATCACCTGGGCATCCGGCGGCACGGTGGCGGGCGTCCCCGCGAACCCGACCCCGGCCAAGGTCATCAACATGTCGCTGGGCGGCCAGTCGTCCTGCTCGACGACCTACCAGAACGCCATCAACGGCGCCATCAACCGCGGCACCACCGTCGTCGTCGCGGCCGGCAACTCGAACGCCAACGTCGCCAACTTCACCCCGGCCAACTGCTCCGGCGTCATCGCCGTCGCGGCGCTCGGCCGTGAAGGCAACAAGGCGTTCTACTCGAACTACGGCTCGCGCATCGACATCGCGGCCCCCGGCGGCGAGACCCGCCGCGGCACCGACACCCCCGGCACCATCACCACGCCGCAGAACGGCATCTGGTCGACCCTGAACGACGGCGCCACCACCCCCGGCGCCGAGACCTACAAGCCGTACCAGGGCACCTCGATGGCGGCCCCGCACATCGCGGGCCTCGCGGCGCTGCTCGTGGCGAAGAAGCCGTCCCTGACCCCGGCCCAGGTCAAGGACCTGATCAAGACCAACTCCCGCCCCATCCCCGGCACCTGCTCCGGCGGCTGCGGCGCGGGCCTGGCCGACGCCGCCAAGGCCGTGAACGCGATCGACACCACTCCGCCGCCCTCGGGCGCCCTGGAGAACACGACCGACGTCGCCATCCCGGACCAGGGCGCCGCGGTGACCTCGTCCATCGTCTCCGCCCTGCCGGGCAACGCCTCGTCGGCGGTGAAGGTCGGTGTGAACATCGTCCACACCTACCGGGGTGACCTGGTGATCGACCTGGTCGCGCCGGACGGCACCGCCTACCGGCTGAAGAACTCGTCCGCTTCGGACAGTGCCGCCAACGTGGTGGCGACCTACACGGTCGACGCCTCGTCCGAGGTCGCGGCGGGCACGTGGAAGCTGCGGGTCCAGGACGTGTACTCCGGTGACACCGGGTACATCGACTCCTGGAACCTGACCCTGCAATAGCTCCGCGGGTTCGCCGAGGGGCGGCGCCTTCCATCCTGGGGGAGGCGCCGCCCTTTCACATGCTGACCAACTTCCGGTTGCGCTGCACGATCCGCTCCAGATAGCCGGCCACCGCACGGATCGAGGGCAACCCGAGCATGTGCCGTTGTGCTCCGCGCACACCGTGCCTGATCGCCTGGTCCTCCAGCGCCTCCCGGCAGGCGGACGTGACCGCGTCCGGGCAGAAGTCGTGCACCCGCACGCCGAGCCGGAGCTCGCTGACCCGGTGCGCGTTGTGCATCTGGTCGTGCAACACCGGGAGCACCGCGACGGGGATGCCGGTCCGCATGGCCTCGCGAACCGAGCTGTACCCACCGTGCGACACGAGCAAATCCGCCGCCTGCAACAACAACGCCTGCGGCAGCGACTCGACGAGGTGCACGTTGGGGGCCTGAGCCTCCACCGGCAGCCCGCCCGTCAGCACCACCGCCTCGCAGTCCACTGCGGACAGACCGGCGACCAGGGTTTCCAGGTGCGCCAAGGGGGAGTGGCGCAGGGCCTGGTCGGGGATCGCGTCGAAGTCGAAGAGGTGCAGGGCGGACTCGCTCGCGAACACCCCGCCCGACGTGCTGGTCGACGCGACCACGAGCGGCCGGGACGGGTCGAGGTCGGCCACCCACTGCGGCAGCCGCTCCCCGCAACTCTGGTGCGGCGGCTGCTGATAGGCGAACGCGGCCGGCATCGGCTGGCGGGCGAAGGAGCAGGCCGGCGGCACCGCGTCCAACCGGCCGTACCGGTGCGCCGAGTCGAGGGACTCGTGCAGCGGCAGACGGAGTTCCGCACGCCGTTCGTTCAACGCGTTCAGCAACGTCAACCGGTCCATGTACTGACCGACCCCGGACGGCGCGGACACGTGCGGCACGCCCAGGCGTTCGGCCACCAGCAGCCCCGCGAACTCGATCCCGTCGCGCAGCACCAGATGCGGCCGGAAGTCGGCGGCCGCGGGCAGCAGGGCCTGCACGGCGGCCCGGATGTGCGGTCCCGCGGCGAACTCGACGATCATCTCGTCGGCGAACGGGTCGTAGTCCGGCGGCAGCGCGAGCACCTCGCCCTGCAACAGCTCCGCCAGCTGGTCGCACACCTCGGGCAGCGCGGCAACGGTCCGCACCGGCTCGTCGGCGAAGCCCCGCAGCACCGACGCCGGACCCGCCACCAGCACCTCGTGCCCCAGTTCGGTGAGCATCGCCGCCAGGGGGAGCATGGTTCGTGCGTGTGCAGCCGAGAACGCGACTGTGCACAACACGCGCACGGCAAACCTCCCCTGCGGCCCTAGGGTTGCGTTCCCCACGGTAAACAACGGCAAGCGACTGGGGCGATTGGGAAGTTCCATTCGCGGGTAACGTCGCGGACATGGGCACACTGGTGACGTTCCACGCGCATCCCGACGACGAGTGCATCGTCACGGGCGGCGTGATGCGCAAGGCGTTCGAGGAGGGACACCGGGTCGTCCTCGTCGTCGCGACCCGCGGCGAGGCCGGCGAGATCCCGGACTTCCTGGAGCCCGGCGAGGAACTGTGGCAACGGCGGGTGGTGGAGACGCACGCGGCCGCCGACCTGCTGGGCGTGACCCGCGTGGAGTTCCTGGGCTACCAGGACTCCGGGATGATGGGCGACGAGCTGAACACGCGGCCGGGCTCGTTCTGGACCGCGGACGTCGAGGAGGCGGCGGGGAAGCTCGCGGCGATCCTGCTCGAGGAGGACGCCACCGCCCTGACCATCTACGACCGCTTCGGCGGCTACGGCCACCCCGACCACATCCAGGTGCACCGGGTGGGCACGCGTGCCGCGGAGATCGCCCGGACTCCGGCGGTCTACCAGGCGAAAGTACGCGAGACCCGCCTGCGGGAAGCGATGCGGCGGGCAGGCGAGGAACCGTCGCCGCTGGGCGACGAGGCCGTGCCGGACTCGGAGATCAACGTCAGTGTCGACGTCACGAAGTACCTGGACGTGAAACGGGCGGCGATGCGCGCGCACGCCTCGCAGATCCCGGAGCGGTCGTTCTTCCTGAAGCTGGACGACGAGACCTTCGCCTACGCCTTCGACACGGAGTGCTTCATCCGTCCCGGCCACGCGCCGTCGTCCACTTTGGACCTCTGAGACGCGGGGACGGCCTGCAGGACCGTCCCCGTTTCCTGCTCAGCTAGTTCACGCGCTGCGGCGGCGGCGCAGGAACAGCAGGGTGCCGGCACCGGCGCCCACGAGACCGAGACCCGACAGCAGCAGTGCGATCGGGGCGGCACCGGTCGCCGCGAGCGGCGGTTCCGGAGTGCTGCCACCGGGGGCCGGCGGCGTGACGGAGGACGAGGGCGCCTCCGTCGTCGTGGTGGTCGTCGTGGTCGTGGTGGTGGTCGTGGTGGTGCTGGTCTTCGTCGCCGGCGTGACGCACTTGCCGACCGGCTTCGTGTCCGTGTAGTTGTAGCCGTCCCACGCCGTCACCGTGATGGTGAACACGTGGTCGACGGTGGCGTCGATGTCGTTCTTGTTGCCCGACCAAGACTTGCCGAAGTTGAGCTGCTTCAGCACTTCGGTGTTGCCGTTCTTGGTGTCCTTGACGACAACGTCGTTCTTGCCCCCGTCCGCGTACGCGCTCAGGTTCACCCAGACCTTGGTCACGCCGGCTTTTTCGTCGCAACCCGCACCCCACTTGGGAGTGTGAGCGCTTGCCGGAGTGGCCAGGGCCAGGGAGGTCAGAGCCGCGGTGCCAGCCACCACGAACGCGCCGAGAACTCTACTTGCCAACGGATTTCTCCTGCTCTGGTTGTTGCATGGCGGATCGAGCGCACATTCATTTTCTTGATCACCCGACCGGGTGAACCGCGCCAAAGTAGCAACCCAGAGCGGTGGAAAGGTCACTGTCCGGCAACACTTGTATCGTCACGTACGGAATTTCTTCACACGTTCGAGGAGGCCGAGCATCCCGGCTACCAGGCGCATCTGTTCGACACCCCGGACGTCGGCATCCAGCAGCCGTGGCGAGCAGATCATCACGGCGAGCACCTGGGCACGGGACAGTGCCACGTTCAATCTGTTACGTGACAAAAGAAAGTCCAGGCCACGCGGCAGGTCCACGGTGGACGACGACGTCATCGACATGATGACCGCGGGTGCCTCCTGCCCCTGGAAGCGGTCCACTGTGCCCACCCGCGTTTCGTCGAACCCCGCATCGGCCAACCGCCTCCGGATCACCCTGACCTGCAGGTTGTACGGCGCGACCACCAGCACGTCGGCCGCCGTCAGCTCACGCGTCCGCCCGTTGTCCGTCCACGTACGACCGACGATCCACCGCACGGTGTCCACCACGGCGTCGGCCTCCTCGGCCGACGACGTGATGTTGTGCCGGTGATCGACCTCACGCAGGTAGATGCCCGGTTCGACGCCCTCGATGGAACGGCTATGGGCAGTTTCGTGCGAATGGAGCAGCCCCGCGTACGACAGCTCCGACACCGGCTTGCAGACCGCCGGGTGCATGCGGCGCGTCTCGGCCAGGAAATAGCCCAAATGGTCAGGGATCACATCCGCGTCACCGAGCAGGTGCCCGAGCGCCGACGCGTCGGAGCCCGGTGGGTGCACGCCCTGCACGACCTGCGGCAGCTGCTGCGGGTCACCTAGCAGCACGAGGTTGCGCGCGGCCGTCGCCACCGCCACCGCGTCGGCGAGGGCGAACTGGCCCGCCTCGTCGATGATCATCACGTCGAACGGCTGGGCCTTGATCACGGCGTTCGCGAACGTCCACGCGGTGCCGCCGACGAGGTGCCCCTCGGGGTGCTCCTCACGCCACCGGGCGAGCGCGCCGTTGTCCTTCGGCTGGTCCCACGGCACGTCCTCCTCCGGCTTTCCCTTGGGGCGCTTGGCCATCGGGATGTCCGGGTCGACCGAGCCCAGTACGTTCTCGACGGCCTTGTGCGACGTGGACGTCACCGCGACCGTCTTGCCCTGGTCGATCAAGTGGCGCACCAGCTTGGTCGCGAGGTACGTCTTGCCGGCGCCGGGCGGCCCCTGCACGGCGAGCGTGCCGCCGTCGAGCTGGTCGACCGCCTTGATCACGGCCTGCACGACGTCCGGGTGCTGCGGCAACGGCCCCGGCGGGGTGCGCAGCAGCAGGTCGATGCCGGGGTTGCGGGGGAGCAGCGGCAGGAGACCGACCGCCTGCTCTGCCAGCTCCGCGACCGCCTCGTCCTTCGGTGCCGCCGGAACCGGGCTGCCGGGCAGCACCGCGATCGGCAGCTCGGCGTGCTCCTGCGCCGCGCTCTCGGTGATGACCAGCTCGTACGGGTTGTCGTCCGCCACGACGGCGTTGCGCGTGACGTTGCCCGGATACAGCAGTCTGACCTGCTCGTCCTTGCCGAACGGGTGCGGCCGCTCCGGGTCGATCCGCGCGTGCACCTGCCGCTTGTGCGTGCGCACCCGCCCGCTCGGCGGCACCCACTCCTCGGCCCGGAGCGTGATCGGCACCGCGCAGTTGGAGTCGGTCTCCAGGTCCGAGATCGGCGCGCTGGCCTGCCGGAAGAAGTCACCCCACGCGGGACTCGCCTCCCGCCGGTGATAGCCGACGGTGGCCGCGAACAACGTGTGCCCCTCGGCGATCAGCGGCTCGGTGAGCGCGGCCATCCGGCGCGCCCGCTCCGCCGCCTTCTCCAGCGCGGCCTCGTCCCGCTCTTCACGCACCGCGGTCTCGACACCGTGCTCGCGCTTGATCTTCTCCAGCAGGTCCCGCACACCCCGGGTCGGAACCTCGTCCTGCACCAACGGTTTCAGCGCCGGCAACGTGTACTCGCGCGTGGACACCCGCAGCACGCGACGGGTGAGCGCGCCGAGATCCACGCACCGTTTGACCAGTTCGTCCACTTCGGACTCCTTGGTCGCCGTGCGCGCGGCCCTGGCGACGAGATCGTGCGGCGTGAAGTGGTAAACCGCGCCCGTCGGCGTGCGGTCGACGAACTCCGCGAACGTGCCCTCCCAGCCGGGCGTGCGGAACGTGTCGCCCTCGACCTCCAGGAAGACGTCGTCCTCCTGCGGCTCCGGCAGGTGCTGCAACGCTTCCGGCGCCACCACCTCGTAGCTGATGACGCCCGTGCGCTCCTGCCGCACCTGCAACCGGGCCTGCGCGGTCAGCGCCGTGAAGCTCGCGGGCGACAGCGTGGCGGGCCGCTCCTCGGTGACGGCAAGAGCGTCGATGGTTTCAATGCCAGCTGAAACCAGCTTCCGCCGCTGGTCCGCCCTCAGCCCGGCGACCAGCGACAGGTCGCGGGCCTCTTCGCGGCCCGCGGCGCAGTGACGGGCGAATCGGCACCCGTTGCACGCGGCCCTGACCTCGCCCCAGGACCGCGTCGGTGCCGGTCCCGGGTTCGCCAGCCGGGTCTTGAGCCTGGTCAGCAGCGGGGTGAAGTCGGAGGTCCGGAACGTCGTGCGCCTGCCGTCGACGACCAGGTGCGCGCGCTCGGCGCCGATCGTCTGCGCGACCGCGGTGAGGCTCAGGACGGCGAGCGGTGTGGCTTCGGTGGCCTCGTCGCACGGTTCGTAGCCCACAGGTGTGCGGACAAGGGTCTGCGCCGAGCAGTGGAACTCGCCGTCGAAGAAGACGGCGTTCTCGATGAGGTCGTGCTGTTCGCGCATCCTCACGGCCGTGCTCTCGGCCGCCGCGCGCAGTTCGTCCGGATCGCCCTGCCGGTCCTGTCGTCCCAGATGGCTGCGGTGCTCGCACTCGAGCAGGTCGACGAGGTCGGACGGGCTGGCGAGCATGGACAGTGATGCTAGTGTCCGATGCAGCCGCCGCCCGGCACCCGTGGAAGGCGTTTCATGCTCCCCCTGCTCATGGCGGCTCTGCTCCTCGCACCTCCTCCCGGCGTGGACTTCCAGAACGAAGGCACCCTGAACGGCTGGGACTACCACTACACCCAGAAGAACGGCGTCATCCGTGACGTCACGAACGTCGCGTACAAGGGGTCCACGGCCATCGAGGCCAAGCAGACCTACATCGGCGAGACCGGCGGCTACCACTCGGAGACGATCGACCGCGGCGCCCAGTCGGTCGGCGAGGACCGCTACTACGGCCAGGCGGTCATGCTCCCGGCGGACTGGCAGTACCACGACCAGAACGTGACGTTCCAGCAGTGGTCACCCGAGGATCCCGAAGGCCCGTGGCTGCTGATGTTCGTGCAGAACGACGAGATCCGCTACGGCGGCTCCGGCGGCATCTCCGGGACGGCCGGCAAGATCGGGCGCGGTGAGTGGACCCGGATCGTGACGCGGTTCAAGCTCGCGAAGGACACCGGCAGGTTCGAGGTGTGGATCAACGGGCGGAAGGTCGTGTCGCGCACGCAGACCGTGCTGCCCAAGACCTCGCGGACGATGCGGTGGTCGTCCGGCATCTACTGCACGGCGTGGCGCAACGGGAAGCCCGCGGGCCAGTCGACGTTGTCGATCTATCACGACCACTTCCGCGTCGCGACGAGCTACCAGTTGGCCGAGCCTGCCAACTGGTAGTCCCGCAGGCACGGGCGGCGGACCCGCGTTCATCCCCGTCACGCGGGTCCTCCGCCCGCACGGCTAGACGTTCGCCTCCACCAGGTGCAGCAGGGCTTCCCGGTAGTTGTTCGGGTAGTCGTGCGGCTTGAACGGCCGGGTCTGCGCGCGCACCAGCGCGGCTGCCGCGGCCAGTTCGCCGGTGCGGACCTCGGTGTCGCGGTGCAGGAAGGCGAAGTGCGGCTCGCGGACCTCGTCCGGCCACAGCAGGGTGTGCAGGACGATCACGCCGTGCTGGGGGCGCAGGGCGGCCAGGGTTTCCTTGCCGCGCAGGCCGAACTTCACGATCGCGGCGGTCTTGGTGCGCTCCAGGGTTTCGCGCAGCAGCACGTAGGAGCGGACCGAGAGGTCGTCCGGTTCGACGTAGTAGCTGCGGTGCAGGGCGATCGGGTCCAGGTCGGTGACCGGCGCGAACTGCTGGACGTCGATGACGCCGTCCTCCGGGGCCGGCAGGTCGTGCGGGTCTATTTGCACGATGCGGCCGTCGTCGAGCTCGTAGCCGCGGCCGATGTCGTCGGGGGTCAGGCGCAGCGAGCACTCGCCGCACACCTGCTGGTGGCGCACGCGGCCGCTGTCCTCGCGGTGCACCAGGTGCACTCTGCCGCGGTGTTCCGTCGATGCGGACACCAGCCGCACCGTCATCGTCGTCATGCCGAACCGAAGTGCTCCCCGCCACACAGTTCTCATGACAAATGGGTACGTCAAACGCAGGCCATGTTCACCCAAGGCGTGACGAAAAGGCTCGTTCGGGTGCGTCCGACGGGTACCTCGGACACGTGTGTCGCGCCTGCTGCTCGATGAAGGGCGCCTTCATCCACGTCAGGTGGATGAAGGCGCCCTTCATCGACGGCGAACGCACCACGTCACCACGCGGCGGGCGAGTAGTCCTTCAGGAAGCAGCCGTACAGGTCCTCGCCCGCCTCGCCGCGCACGATCGGGTCGTACACGCGCGCGGCCCCGTCGACCAGGTCCAGCGGGGCGTGGAAGCCCTCCTCGGCCAGGCGCATCTTCAACGGGTGCGGGCGCTCGTCGGTGATCCAGCCCGTGTCGACGGCGGTCATCAGGATGCCGTCGGTCCGCAGCATCTCCTCGGCGCTGGTGCGCGTCAACATGTTCAGCGCCGCCTTCGCCATGTTCGTGTGCGGGTGGCCGGATCCCTTGTAGGCGCGGGAGAACTGACCCTCCATCGCGGACACGTTCACCACGTACTTGCGCCTCGCGGACGACTTCGCCATCGCCGGGCGCAGGCGCGAGATCAGCAGGAACGGCGCGGTCGAGTTGCACAGCTGCACTTCCAGCAGCTCCACCGGGTCGACCTCGTCGACGTTCTGGATCCACGAGTTCACCGCGGCGGTGTCGGGTACGAGGCCGCCCGCGTCGATGTCCTTGGAGCCCGCCATCAGCGCCAGCGTCGTCACCGAGTGCGCCTCGGGGACCGCGGTGCCGGGCAGCGCCAGCTGGCCGTGGCCGCCGAACGAGATCAGTTCGGGGCGGCGGGCATCGCCGGTCAGCGCCTCGTGTTCGGCGGCGGCCAGCGGGGCGTAGGCGCCGGGGGAGCGGCGGACGGTCTGGGCGGCGTTGTTGATGAGGATGTCCAGCGGGCCCCGCAGCGCCACCTCGTCGGCCAGCGCCAGCACCTGGGCCGGGTCGCGCAGGTCGATGCCCACGATCTTGAGGCGGTCGATCCAGTCGGCGGCGTCGGGCATGGAGGCGAACCGGCGCGCGGCGTCCTTCGGGAAGCGCGTGGTGATCGTGGTGTGCGCGCCGTCACGCAGCAGGCGCAGCGCGATGTACATGCCGATCTTCGCGCGGCCGCCGGTCAGCAGGGCGTTGCGGCCGGTCAGGTCGGTGCGGGCGTCGCGCTTGCCGTGGTTGAACGCGGCGCACGAAGGACACAGGTTGTGGTAGAAGGCGTCGACCTCGACGAACCGCCGGCGGCACGTGTAGCAGGACCGCGCGCGCATCAGCGTGCCCGCGGTGGCGCCGGTCGCGTTCGACACCAGCGGCAGGCCCTGCGTCTCGTCGTCGATGCGGTCCGGCGACCCGGTGGCGGTCAGGGCGGTGACGGCCCGGTCGTTGGCCGTGATGGCGGCCCGGCGTTCGGTCTTGCGGAACTTCTTCGCGGCCTTGAAGATCTTGGCGGTGGCCCGGCGGACGCGCACCGCGTCCTCGTGCTCCGCGGGCAGGTCCTCCACCTGGGCGAGCACGCGCAGGCAGACTTCCAGCTCCGCGGGGTCGATCGAGGTCATGAGCAGGCATTTTACGGGTTGTGGGGTGATGGTCCGATGACCGGGCCCGAACTGCTGGTGCTGTGGGACATCGACAACACGCTGATCTCGGCACGCGGCTTCGGCAAGCTGATGTACCGCACGGCGTTCCAGTCGGCGTTCGGCAGGGAGCTCGAAGGCTCGCTGGACCTCGGCGGGCGCACGGAGCTCGACGTCATCGCCGAGCTGCTGCGCCGGCACGACATCGAGCACACCGAGGACGCCTCCCGGCTGCTCGCCACCGCGCTCACCGACTCGTTCCACCGCCGCCGGCACGACCTGCCCGGTCACGCCGAGGTGCTGCCGGGGGCGCTGGCCGCGCTGGAGCACTTCGCCGCCGACCCGCGGGTGCACCAGGGCGTGCTGACCGCGAACCTCAGGACCGTCGCCAGGATCAAGCTGGAGGCGTTCGGGCTCGCCGGGCTCGTGGACTGGGACGTGAGCGCGTTCGGCGACGACCACGCCGACCGGGCGGAGCTCGTGACGTTCGCACGCGAGCGCGCGCGGCACATCCGGTTCTTCACACATGACGAAGTCGTGCTCATCGGTGACACCCCGCACGACGTCAGGGCCGCGCACGTGGCCGGTGTGCGGCTCGTGGCCGTCGCGACCGGGCGCAGCAGCAAGCACGACCTCCACGAAGCCGGTGCGGAGATCGTGCTCGACGACCTCGGCGACCTCGGCGAGCTGACCCGGCAGGTGTGGAAGACGGGCACCACGGGAAACCGCACCGCATGAACCCCGAAGCACCCGACGCGGACGTGCAGGAGCAGCAGCGCGAGATCGTGCCGCAGGAACCGGTCGAGACGCCGGACGTGCCGTTCGAAGCCAACGAGGCGGACGCCGTCGAGCAGCAGCAGGAAGTCCCGCTGGACGACGAGGATGAGGTCTAACGGGCTCTGGTCTGGCATCGATCACGGCGTTATCGTGCGCGGCATGCCCACAGCAGGCGGCCCGACAGTCAAACGGCTGTCCCAGCCGGACGCCGACATCAAACCCAAGGCCCTCGGTTTGCCCCGGGGGCGCACGGTCATCTCGGTCTTCGGCTCCACTCAAGACATCGAGACGGATCTCGCCGCGAAGTTGTTGCCGGTGCTCAGATCCGTCGTGGTGACCGCGGCGCGCAACGGCGCGGTGTTCGTCACGGAAGGCACCGACAGAGGCGTGGTCCACTTGCTGGGCATGGCTTTGCAGGCCTGTGAGCAGCGCTGGCCCGTCGTGGTCGGGGTCGCGCCCAGCAGCAAGGTGCACGACCTCACCGAGACCTCCACCAACGGTCAGGTCGCGCTGGAACCCAACCACAGCGTCGCCGTCATCGTGCCCGGTTCGGAGTGGACGGACGCGACACCGGTGCTGTTCCGGACGATCGACGCCGTGCGGCACAAGAAACCCGTCATCGCTCTCGTCGTCGGAGGCGAGAACGAGAAGGAGGTCATCGACCACCTCAGCGGCGACAACCCGCTGCTGGTGCTCGCCGGCACGGGTGGCCTCGCGGACCGCATCGCGACCGGCGACCTCACCGGGGACCTCGCGGTGCTGGTGCGCAGCGGCAAGATCTTCATCGTCCACGTCGACGAGGGCGCCGGCAAGGTCGTCACCGCGCTGGAGCGGTTGCTGGGCAAGGAGAAGCCCGTCAAGCCGCCGAGGATCTGGCCCAAGGTCCGGTACCGGGCGCCGGAGCCGCGGCCGCTGATCGACCCCGGTTTCGTCGTCGCCTACCCGTTGCTCGCCGACGCGATCCACGACGCCAACGCGGTCGTCGCGCCGGCGTTCCACGAACTGGACGCGCAGGCCGACGTCGAGCAGAACCGCTACCGGCTGATGGCCGTGCTGGCGATCGCGGGCGGGCTCACCACGACGGTGTTCGGCGCGTTGCAGACGTGGCTGAAGGACACGCCGTGGCCGGGTGTCCTGGTGGTCGCGGGCGGTGCGTTCGCCGCCGCCATCACGATCGTGGCGCGCAAGCGGGAGTCGCTCGACAAGTACCTCGCCGCCCGCTACCGCGCGGAACGCCTGCGCGCCCTGTACTTCGCGCACCTGGCCGCCCCCGCGCCGGGCACGGAAGAAGAACGCCAGGACAAGGTGGCGGACCTGGAGGCCGCGGTCAGCGACCGCAAGCACGAGGTGGTCAGGACATGAGCGACAAGCAGCGGCAGGCCCAGTTCGTCGAGGCCTACTTGCGACACCGCTTCTCCGACCGGCTGGACCACTTCGAACGCGGACGCAAGCGGTACGCCGCCGCGCGGACGTGGACGGTTGCGGTCGCGGCGGCGCTCTTCATCGCCGCGGCCGCCGCGGCGGCCGTGGGCATGGCGGACGGACCGCGCCGGGCCCTGTGGGGTTTCGCCGCGACGACGCTGGCCGCCTTGGCCACCGCGGTGTCGTTGTACGAGGCCACGTTCGGATTCCGCCGCCTGGCGCGGGAGAACGCCACCACATCCGTTGCGCTGCAACGGCTCGCGGTGGACGGTCCCACACCGGACGACGTGGACGACGAAAGGCTCGTCGCATTTGTGACCGAAGTGGAGTCGGTGCTGCGGTACGGGCGGTGAAGCGAATTCCCGACGACAATCGATCAACATCGGTGTCCGGAAAACGCTTTCGCGATTGAACGCACCACCCCACGCTGTGTGGGTGGCCGATTACGCAAAGCACCAGATCTGGCGTTTCGGCCACCCCCCAGTCATGATGACCTCATCCCCCGATGCGGAAGCAGGCACGACATGACTTGGGCGCGTCCCGCGATCGCCGAGCCGGAAACCGGCACGTTCGCCGAGGCAAAGGCTCTGGAAAAGGAGCACAGCACGATTCAGAACAGCAAGGCGGCACGCACCGTGGCCTGTCACGCCACGGACGCGCTGGACTGCGCTGATCTGCTGGAGATGCTGGGCCTCAGCGCTGCGGAGGGCAAGGTCCGGGTGTAGCCCCGCGACCCGATCCACCACTCGGCCACCAGCAGGTTCACCACGAACGACAGCCAGTTCGCGGTGGCGAAGACGACCAGCCCGTTCCCCTCGGGCATCAGCGAGCCGAGCAGCAGGCCCCACAACCGGCCGGTCACGGCGGCGCCGGTCAACGCGAAACCGCGGATCATCCAGATGCGGTGTTCGCCGAACCGGCGCCGCCTGGCCGTCCGCAGGCCGTGCACCGCGCTCACGAACCACAGCACGGACAGCACCGTCAGCGGCGCCGATGCGGCCAGACCGTTCAGTGACAACTGAGCGCACACGACGCCGAGCACTGACGACGGCAGCACGCCGGCGAAGTAGACGCGTCCGAGCACCCGGTGCACCTGCGGGTGCCTGGCGCGCAGGCGCGGCCAGAACTGCGAGACACCCGCCAGGACCGCGACCGTTCCGGTGAAGATGTGCGCCACCAGAAGGCCGTAGTGCACCGGCCCGTGCAGATGCGGCCGGGCCTGGCTCATGTCCAGGGTCACGTACGCGCTCGCCGCGAAGATCGCTATCGCGACGCAGACCACTCCGGACACCGCCAACCAGGCTACGTACCCCCAAGAAGTTTTCATGCCCATAAGGCTGTCAACGACTTCACCCGAACGCTCTGGTGTGAGCCCCCGGGCAAGCGGTGGGGTGCGCCCTACTGGGATGATGTGGCTCATGCGGACGGTGGAGATCTCCGAAGAGCCGATCAGGCTAGGGCAGTTCCTCAAGCTGGCTCAGCTGGCGGAGGACGGCGGGCACGCCAAGGAGCTGATCGAGGACGGGGAAGTCCACGTCAACGGCGCTGTGGAGGTGCGGCGCGGTGCCCAGCTCCGAAACGGTGACATCGTGGTCGTCGAAGGCGATAAGGTCCGCGTTTCCGTTCGGCCGTAGGACATTACTCCGTTCAGCGGTAAGTACATGCACAAAGGCAGACGACAGGACTAGGGTCTGAAGACCTGATCTGAACGAATCGCCTGCGGTATACGTAACCACTATGTCCCTTGTGGACACGTGGAATCGTCTTGCGGGGCCGTGGTTTCCAGACGGTGAGACGTGGGTCACGTCCGGCATTCGGGCAACGGAAAAACTTTTTCCGGAGCCTGTAACGCGGATGCCGGACCGGGCGAATCACCGGTTGCGAGCTTCGGGTGTGGCGCCTGTGCAGGGCGTGACCGGAGGTCGAAGATTCAAAGGTCTTCGGGGTGACCTGCGTACGTGCATGTCCGGATTCGCCGCTGAGCCGGGGAGATCAGAAACGATGAGTGAGCAGGTCCGCGCTGCCCGTGACGTCGAAGGGCTGCGCTCCACGCTCAATCCGCTGCCCGAACACAGACAGACGCACCCACCTGTCGCCCGCTGGGAAAGCCGCTACCGCTACGCCGTGATCACCGCCGATGTGCTGACCGTTGCCCTGGTCGTCATCGGGGTCGGTGCCGTCATGAGCGTGCGCCACGCCGTCTTCGGCCCGCTTTCCCTTGCCCTGCTGGACACACTCACAGTAGTTGTCGTCGTCGGCTCGCTCGCGATCAACCGCGTGTGGACGCCGACCGTCCTCGGCCAGGGCGCCGAGGAGTTCCGAAGACTCGGCCGGGGTTTGTTCGGTGCCGTCGTGGCGCTCGGTCTCGGAGCGCTCGCCGTCGACATCCCCGGCGCCCGCCTGTGGGTCTTCGTCGTTGTCCCCGCGATCGCCCTGGTCGCCTTCCCCATGCGCTACCTGCTGCGCCGCCCGTTGCACCGCGGCCGCAAAGAGGGGCGCTACCTGCTCTCCGTCCTCGCCGCCGGCAACCTGGACACGGTCGAGGACCTCATCCACCGCACCAAGCGCGTCGCGCACCTGGGCTGGCGCGTGGACGCCATCTGCACCATCGACGGCCGCGGCCGCTCCGGCACCGAGGTCGACGGCGTGCCCGTCGTCGGCCAGCTGCGCGAGCTCGCCGATCACGTCCGCCGCGGTGGTTACCGCATCGTCGCCGTGACACCCGACGCGTACTGGACGCCCCGCCGGCTGCAGCAGCTCGCCTGGGCGCTCGAGGGTTCCGGCGCGGAGATGGTCGTCTCGCCCGGTTTGATGGAGGTCGCCGGCCCCCGCCTGCACATGAGCGCCGTGCTCGGCATGCCGCTGCTGCGGGTGAGTGAACCGGCACTGAGCGGATTCCGCCGTCTGGTCAAGGACGTCGTCGACCGCGTCGGCGCGTTCCTGCTGCTGATCCTGCTGGCACCGCTGATGTTCGCGGTCGCCGCCTTCGTGATGATCGACAGCCGCGGTCCCGTCTTCTACCGCCAGAAGCGGGTCGGCAAGGGCGGTCAGCCCTTCACGATCATCAAGTTCCGCACCATGGTCACGAACGCCGACGCGTTGCGCACCCGGCTGGCCGCCGCCAACGAGGGCCACGGCCTGCTGTTCAAGATGAAGAAGGACCCGCGCATCACCAAGGTCGGCTCCTTCCTGCGCCGGTACTCGATCGACGAGCTGCCGCAGCTGTTCAACGTCCTGACGGGCACCATGTCGCTGGTCGGCCCGCGCCCGCCGCTGCCGGAGGAGACCGCGAAGTACTCCTCGGACGTGCGGCGCCGCCTGCTCGTCAAGCCCGGTCTGACCGGGTTGTGGCAGGTGAGCGGACGCAGCGATCTCTCGTGGGAGGAGTCGGTGCGGCTCGACCTGCGCTACGTCGAGGACTGGTCGCTCGCCCTCGACGCCGTGATCCTGTGGAAGACCTTCCGCGCCGTCTTCGGCGGCCACGGGGCCTACTGATGAGGAATGAGAACTTGATCGGCATCGCCGTCATCGGCGCCGGGTACTGGGGACCGAACCTGGTCCGCAACGCCCAGGCCACCCCGCAGCTGAGACTCCGCCACCTCTGCGACCTCGACGTCGACAAGGC
Organism: Lentzea sp. NPDC004782; assembly: GCF_040609115.1. NCBI lineage: Bacteria > Bacillati > Actinomycetota > Actinomycetes > Pseudonocardiales > Pseudonocardiaceae > Lentzea > Lentzea sp. NPDC004782. The sequence goes on along the minus strand of NZ_JBEXJN010000045.1, from coordinate 40,331 downwards.
CAGGCGCGTGCTCGGCGAGTACTCGACCGTGCGCGCCACGGCGTCGCTGGACGAGGTGCTCGCCGACCCCGAGGTGCACGCCGTCGCGATCGCGACGCCCGCCGCCACCCACCTGCCCGTCGCACTGGCGGCGCTGGAGGCCGGCAAGCACGTCCTGGTGGAGAAGCCGCTCGCGGCGAACCTGGAGGACGGCCTCAAGCTCGTCGAGGCCGCGGAGTCCCGCGGTCTCACGCTGATGCTGGACCACACGTTCGCCTACACCCCGGCCGTGCAGCACCTGCGCCAGATCATCCGCGGTGGCGAGATCGGCGACATCCAGTACATCGACTCGGTGCGCATCAACCTCGGTCTGGTGCAGCCGGACGTGGACGTGCTGTGGGACCTCGCCCCGCACGACCTGTCGATCTTCGAGGCGATCCTGCCCGACGACGTGGTGCCGGTGGAGGTCGCCGCGCACGGCGCGGACCCGATCGGCGCGGGCGTCGCGTGCGTCGGCCACCTGACGGTCCGGCTGTCCAACGGGGCGATCACGCACGTGCACGTGAACTGGCTGTCGCCGACGAAGATCCGCACGATGGTCATCGGCGGTTCCCAGCGCACCGTCGTCTGGGACGACAACAACCCGGCGCAGCGACTGTCCATTTACGACCGCGGCGTCGACCGTTCCGAGGAGCAGCAGAAGATCTCCTACCGCACCGGCGACATGGTGGCGCCGGCGCTGGTGGAACGCGAGGCGCTGCGCACGATGATGGCCGAGTTCGCCGCGTCGATCATCGAGAAACGTCCACCGCTGACGGACGGCCGCGCGGGTCTGCGCGTGCTGGCCGTGCTGGAGGCGGCGTCGGAGTCGCTGCGCTCCGGCGGGGTTTTCGTTCCCGTTCACCAAGTCGAAGGCAGGGTTTCGTAAATGACGGCACAACCGATCAGCGGCCAGCGGGCGCTCGTCACGGGCGGCGCGGGCACAATCGGGTCGTCCGTGGTGGATCAGCTCGTCGAGGCCGGTGCCTCCGAGGTCGTCGTCCTCGACAACTTCGTGCGCGGCCGCCGGGAGAACCTGAAGGGCGCGCTGGAGTCCGGCGTCGTGAAGATCGTCGAAGGCGACATCAACGACAAGGCGCTCGTCCGCGAGCTCACCGAAGGCCAGGACCTCGTCTTCCACCTCGCCGCCATCCGCATCACCCAGTGCGCCGAGGAACCGCGGCTCGCGCTGGAATGCCTGGTCGACGGCACGTTCACGGTCATCGAGGCCGCCGCGGCCGCCGGCGTGAAGAAGGTCATCGCGTCGTCGTCCGCGTCGGTGTACGGGCTCGCGGAGTCGTTCCCGACCAACGAACGGCACCACCCGTACAACAACGACACCTTCTACGGCGCCGCGAAGGCGTTCAACGAGGGCATGCTGCGCAGCTTCAAGGCCATGTACGACCTCGACTACGTGGCGCTGCGCTACTTCAACGTGTACGGCCCGCGGATGGACGTCCACGGCCTGTACACGGAGGTGCTCATCCGCTGGATGGAACGCATCGCCGACGGCAAGTCGCCGCTGATCTTCGGTGACGGGGCGCAGACGATGGACTTCGTGCACGTGCACGACATCGCCCGCGCGAACGTCCTCGCCGCCAAGGCACCGGTGACGGACGCGGTGTACAACATCGCGTCCGCCAAGGAGACCTCGCTCAAGGACCTCGCCCTCGCGCTCCTCGCCGCCATGGACTCCGACCTGCCGCTGGAGCACGGCCCGGAGCGCAAGGTGAACGGCGTCACCCGCCGGCTCGCCGACATCAGCGCCGCGGCCACCGACCTCGGCTGGAAGCCCGAGATCGAGATGGACGGCGGCCTGCGCGACCTCGTCGCGTGGTGGCGTGCCGAGAAGACGAGCTGACGGTGAAGACGGCCTGACTGTGCGAAACCAGGCCGTTTCAGCTGGTCGCATCGATCTAACTCACAGTTACGAGACAACGGAAACCCTTGGGCCCGTTGAACTTTTGGCCTAATCGAGACCCCAAACCTGTAACGAGGTGTGGTCGCGCCTCGACGTCCCTTGTGGAATGTCGTCGGCGCGCCCCGCTTCAGGGGAGATGCAGCGCGCGTTGCTCGGACGACGACCACAAGCTGGGGTCGCAGGAGCGGCGCGAGAGGAAGAAGACGACACATGACCGCCCCAAGGGGTTCGAGAGCCAGATCCCACCCGTTTCTGGCGCGAGCGCTGGCGCTGATCGGATTGCTGGCCGGGACACTGGTCCCGGCCCTCGTGTTCGGGCCCGTCGCGGCAGCGGCCCCGTGTGACGCACCGGTGACGAACCCGGTGCTGTGCGAGAACTCCAAACCGGGTGACACCAACTGGGACGCGACCGGTGGTGGTGACCCGAGCATCGAGGGCTTCGCCACCCAGATGTCGGTGAACCTCGGGCAGACCATCAAGTTCAAGGTCAAGACCTCGGCCCCGTACCGGATCGACATCCTGCGCCTGGGCTACTACGGCGGCGCCGGCGCGCGCAAGGTCGACTCGATCACGCCCACGCCGCGCGTGCAGCCGAGCACCTGCAACAACGACCCCAACACCGGGTTGATCGACTGCGGCAACTGGCTGGAGTCCGCGTCCTGGACCGTGCCGACGAGCCTGGTCTCCGGCGTGTACATCGCGAACCTGCAGCGGCTCGACCAGGACGTCAACAACCACATCGTGTTCGTGGTGCGTGACGACTCCCGCAGCTCGAAGATGGTGTACCAGACGTCCGACACCACGTGGCAGGCCTACAACACGTGGGGCGGCAACAGCTTCTACGGCGGCCAGCCCGCGTCGCGCGCCTACAAGCTGAGCTACAACCGCCCGTTCTCGACCCGCACCGACGTGCCGGACGGCCGTGACTTCGTGTTCGGCTCCGAATACCCGATGATCCGGTTCCTGGAGCGCAACGGCTACGACGTCAGCTACATCTCCGGCATCGACTCCGACCGCTCGGGTTCCCTGCTGCTCAACCACAAGGTCTTCCTCTCGGTCGGGCACGACGAGTACTGGTCGTCGCAGCAGCGCGCGAACGTCGAAGCCGCCCGCGACGCCGGTGTGAACCTCGCGTTCTTCTCCGGCAACGAGGTCTTCTGGAAGACCCGCTGGGAGAACAGCATCGACGGCACCAACACCCCGTACCGGACGTTGGTGACGTACAAGGAAACCCACGCGAACGCCAAGATCGACCCGAACCCGGCCTGGACCGGCACGTGGCGCGACCCGCGCTTCAGCCCGCCCGCCGACGGCGGCCGGCCGGAGAACTCGCTGACCGGTCAGCTGTGGACGGTCAACTGCTGCAGCTACGCGATCCAGGTGCCCGCCGAGGACGGCAAGATGCGCTTCTGGCGCAACACGTCCGTGGCGAACCAGTCCGCCGGTCAGGTCGCGACGCTCGCTCCCAACAGCCTCGGCTACGAGTGGGACGAGGACGTCGACAACGGGTTCCGCCCGAACAACATGGTCAGGCTGTCCAACACCACCCAGACGGTCGCCGCCAAGATCCAGGACTACGGCACGACCGTCGCGTCGGGTGACGCCACGCACCGCATGACGCTGTACAAGGCGCCCAGCGGCGCGATCGTGTTCGGCGCCGGCACGGTGCAGTGGTCGTGGGGTCTCGACGACCAGCACGACGGTACGGCGGTCAGCACCGACGCCCGCATGCAGCAGGCGACCGTGAACCTGTTCGGGGACATGGGAGTCCAGCCGGGCAGCCTGATGGCCGGGCTCGTGGCCGCGGGCCTGTCGACCGACGGCACCGCGCCGAGCACCACGATCACCTCGCCCACCGCGGGCAGCACCGTCCACAGTGGAGACACGATCACCGTCACGGGTACGGCCACCGACGTCGGCGGCCGCGTCGGCGGCGTCGAGGTCTCGCTCGACGGCGGCACCACGTGGCACGTCGCGAACGGCAGGGAGAGCTGGACCTACACCGGTTCCGTCCCGCGCACCGGATCGCTGAACGTGCTGGCGCGGGCGACCGACGACAGCCTCAACACCGACACCACACCGGCGTCGGTGACGCTGAACAGCACCTGCCCGTGCACGATCTTCCCGGACCTGTCGACGCCGAAGACCGTCTCCAACAACGACGCCAACGCGATCAACGTCGGCACCCGCTTCACCACCGACGCGCACGGCTGGATCACCGCCGTCCGCTTCTACAAGGGCACGGGCAACACCGGCACGCACACCGGTGGCCTGTGGTCGTCGAGCGGTCAGCTGCTGGCGCAGGCCACGTTCCTCAACGAGACCGCGAGCGGCTGGCAGATGGCCACGCTCAACCCCGCGGTCGAGGTGCAGGCCAACACCCAGTACGTGGTGTCGTACAACGCGCCGAGCGGGCACTACTCGTCCGATTCGGACTTCTTCCGCAACAAGTCGTTCGACGCCGCGCCGCTGCACGCGCCCGCGACGACGGAGAGCGCCCCGAACGGCATGTTCGGCTACGGGTCGTTCGCGTTCCCGACGAACACCTACCAGGGCGGCAACTACTGGGTCGACGCCGTCTTCGACACGGTCGCGCCGCCGGACACCGTGCCGCCCACCGCGACCCCGCAGTCGCCGCTGAACGGCAGCTCCAGCGTCTCCCCGCAGGCGACGCCGAGCGTGCAGTTCAACGAGGCCGTGCAGGCCGCGACGATCAACTTCACCCTGAAGAACGCCGCGAGCCAGGCGGTGAGCGGCAGCGTGGCCTACGACGCCGCCAACAAGATCGCGACGTTCACGCCGACCACCGCGCTGGCCGGCAACACCACCTACACCGCCTCGGTGACGGGCGCCAAGGACACCGCCGGCAACACCATGTCCGGCACCACGTCCTGGAGCTTCACCACGCAGAAGCCGGCCACCCCCGGTGTCTGCCCGTGCAGCGTGTGGGACGACAGCGCGGCGCCGCAGACCGTCACGGTCAACGACGCGACCGCGGTCGAGCTCGGCATGCGGTTCCGCTCCGACGTGAGCGGCAACGTGACCGGCGTCCGGTTCTACAAGGGACCGCAGAACGTCGGCGCGCACACCGGTCGCCTGTGGTCGAACACCGGTACGCTGCTCGCGACCGTCACGTTCGGCACCGAGTCCACCGCGGGCTGGCAGCAGGCGCTGTTCAGCACCCCGGTGCACATCAACGCCAACACGACGTACGTGGTCTCGTACCAGACCTCGGGCTTCTACTCGGCCACGAACGGCGGCCTGAACGCCCAGGTCGCGAACGCACCGCTGCGTGCGCTCGCCAACGGCACGGACGGCGCGTCCGGCGTCTACCGCTACGGCACGGGCGGCGTGTTCCCGACCAACGGCGGTGGCAACAACTACTGGGTCGACGCGGTGTTCCAGCCGGATCCCGACCTGACCCCGCCGACGGTCACGTCCACGTACCCCGGCTACGACTCGCGCAGCGTCCCGACGACCACGTCGGTGTCGGCGACGTTCAGCGAGGCGATCAACCCGGCCACCGTGCAGTGGACGTTCTCCGGCGGCCCGGCCGTCACGGGAACGGCGTCCTACGACTCGACGACCCGCACGGCGAAGTTCCAGCCGTCGAGCCCGTTGAACGCGGCGACCACCTACACGGTCACCGTCAAGGCGTCGGACACCGCGGGCAACGCGATGCCGCAGGCGACCAGCTGGTTCTTCACCACGTCCGGCATCGGCGCCTGCCCGTGCACGCTGTTCAACGACAGCGTGGTTCCCGCGAACCCGGTGGTGAACGACACCAACCCGGTCGAGCTGGGCATGCGGATCACGCCGGACACCAACGGCTGGATCACCGGTGTCCGCTTCTACAAGGGCACGGGCAACACCGGCACGCACACCGGCAGCCTGTGGTCGACCACCGGCACGCGCCTCGCCACCGGCACGTTCACGAACGAGACGGCGACCGGCTGGCAGAAGCTGACCTTCGCCAACCCGGTGCAGGTCACGGCGAACACGACCTACATCGTGTCGTACTACGCGCCGAACGGGCGGTACGCGGGTGACGTCAACTACTTCACGGCCGACGTCGACAACGCGCCGCTGCACTCGCCGGCGAACGGGTCGTTGAAGAACGGTCTCTTCAAGTACGCCACCGGTGGCGGGTTCCCGGTCGACTCGTACCAGGCGGGCAACTACTACGTGGACGCGGTCTTCACCAACACCGCGCCGCCGGACGTCACCGCGCCGACCGTCGTCTCGACGGTCCCCGCCAACGGCGTCACGAGCGTTCCGACCACCACCTCGGTGTCGGTGACGTTCGACGAGGCGATCGACCCGGCGACGCCGTCGGTGAGCCTGGTGCCGGTCGGCGGCGCCGGTGCCTCGGTCGCGGGCAGCCCCGCCTACGACCCGGCCACCAGGACGTGGACGTACACGCCGGCTTCGCCGCTGGCCCCGGCCACGAAGTACCAGGCGACCGTGTCCGGTGCGAAGGATCTCGCGGGCAACCAGATGTCCGCTCCGGTCAGCTGGACGTTCACCACGGCACTGCCCGACTCGAGCGGTTGCCCGTGCACGTTGTTCGCCGACTCGGCGACGCCGGCGGTGAACAACGCCGACGACAACGGCCAGGTCGAGCTCGGCGTCCGCTTCACGGTGGACCAGCCGGGTGTGGTCACGGGTGTCCGGTTCTACAAGGGCACCGGCAACACCGGTACGCACGTCGGTCACCTGTGGACCTCGACCGGCACGCTGCTCGGCACGGTGACGTTCTCCAGCGAGAGCGCCGGCGGCTGGCAGCAGGCGAACTTCGCCACGCCGATCACGGTCGCCGCGAACACGCAGTACGTCGTCTCGTACTACGCGCCGAACGGGCACTACTCCGTGACGCGCGGCCAGTTCGAGTTCAACGGCGTGGACCGCGGTCCGATGCACGCGCCCAAGACGCAGGCGGGTGCCCCCAACGGAACGTACGTGTACGGCTCCGGCGGTGGCTTCCCGACCAGCGGCAACGACGCGAACTACTGGGTCGACGCGGTGTACTCGCCGTCCAGCGGCACGCCGTCGGCGGCCTCGGTGCGGCCGGTGCCGTTCGGCAGGACCGCCACGCCGGTGGCTCGGGCAGCGGGCGGCCGGATGCTCGCCGTCCGGTAAGCGGAACGGAGGATGAGGTAGGTCGTGACTCCTTTGCTGGTCATGATGTCGGGCAAGCCGTGGGACGGAGTCCGTGGCGCTGACCGGCAGCAGGCGGAACAACTGACCAGGTACGCCGATGTGCTGTGGGTGGATCCGCCGATCTCGCCGGTGACACCCGCCCAGTACCGGCCAGGTGTCGGCAGAGGAGTCCGGCCTCGCCTCGGGGGCACCCCCGAGGGCATCACCCGCCTCACCCCCGTGGCGTTGCCGGGGCTGTCCCGCCCCGGCATCCGCGCCACGACGTGGCCGTTGGTGCGCGCCCAGATCCGCTGGGCGTTGCGCCGGTTGAAGCGCTCACCGCACGCCGTCGTGTCGTTCTCGTTCGACGACGTGCTGGGCATGTGGGACCCGTCGGTCCGCACCGTGCTCTACGGCACGGACGACTGGGTCGCGGGCGGTGAGCTGATGGGACTGGACCCGAGCTGGCTGCTGGGGCAGGAGAGCAGGGCTCTTCGCCAGGCGCGGCACGTGTTCGCGGTGACGCCGGAGCTGGTCCGCAGGTGGACCGGCCTCGGCGCCCCCGCCCAGTTCCTGCCCAACGGGGTGCACGTGGACGCCTATTCCACTGTGGACTCCGCGGAGATCCCGCCTGCGGTGTCCGGATTGGACGGTCCGGTCGCCGGGCTCGTCGGCCGGATCACCGCGCGCATCGACATCTCGTTGCTGGAAGCCGTCTCGGACACCGGGATGTCGTTGCTGATGGTCGGGCCGCGTGATCCGGCGTGGGAGCCGGAACGCTGGTCCGCCCTCGTCGCCCGGCCACGTGTCGTGCACGTGGACGAGGTGCCGTTCACCGAACTTCCCGGTTACTACCGGAAGATCGACGTCGGGCTGACGCCGTACCTGGACTCCTCCTTCAACCGGGCCTCGTTCCCGTTGAAGACGCTGGAGTACCTCGCGGCCGGTCGGCCCGTCGTCTCCACCGACCTGCCGGCCTCCCGCTGGCTCGCCTCACAAGCCGCCGGTGTGGTCACCATCGCGGCGCCGGGGGAGTTCGCCGCGGCCGTGGCCCAGGCGGCAAGCGTGGAACGCACTGCTGCGGCTGTTGCGTCCCGGCAGGAGTTCGCTGCCGAACACTCGTGGCGTCGCCGCAGCGACGCGTTCGCGGAGGCCATCGGCCTCTCGGAGAGGGGAGCTTCCGTGTCCGGTCCGGCTGCTGGTGGGGGAGATCGATGATCCCGGTGATGCGACCGCTCATGGGCGAGGAGGAAGCCCAGGCGGCGGCCGAGGCGGTACGTTCCGGCTGGGTCGCGCAGGGGCCTCGGGTGCGGGCGTTCGAGGAGGCCTTCGCCGCACGGGTCGGTGCCGGGCACGGTGTCGCGGTGTCGTCCTGCACGACGGCGCTGCACCTCGCGCTGCACCTGCTGGACGTCGGTCCGGGCGACGAGGTCGTCGTGCCGTCGTTGTCGTTCATCGCCACCGCCAACGCCGTGCGGTACTGCGGGGCGACGCCGGTGTTCGCCGACGTCTCGGCGGAGACCGGGAACCTGACGGCCGAGACGGTGTCCACCGTGGTCACTGCGCGGACGCGGGCCGTGGTGCTGGTGCACCAGGGCGGTGTGCCCGCCGACGTGAAGTCCTTCGAGGCCCTGGGGTTGCCGATCGTCGAGGACGCCGCCTGCGCGGCCGGGTCGACGTACCACGGCGGCCCGGTGGGCGCCGGCGCGACGCTGGCCGCGTGGTCGTTCCACCCGCGCAAGCTGCTCACCACGGGCGAGGGCGGCATGCTGACGCTGGACGACGAGGCAGTGGCTGTGCGCGCGCGTCGGTTGCGCGAGCACGGGATGAGCGTGAGCGCGGCCGACCGGCACGCCGGTGGTGGCGTGGTGCTGGAGGAGTACCTCGAAACGGCGTTCAACTACCGCATGACCGACATCCAGGCCGCCGTCGGCCTGGTGCAGCTGGGCCGGTTGGACGCGATCATCGCGCGCCGCCGTGAGCTGGCCGCGCGGTACCACTGCCTGCTCGCCCGGATCCCGGGCCTGCGCGCGGTGTCCGATCCGTCCTACGGCACCACGAACTACCAGTCGTTCTGGGTGGAGCTGCCGCCCGACTGCCCGGTGGACCGCAACGAGGTGCTGAACCGGTTGGCGGCCAAGGGGATCTCGGCGCGGCGCGGGATCATGGCCTCGCACCTGGAACCCGCGTACGCCGGTCACCCGCACGTGCCGCTGCCGGTGACCGAACGGCTGACCTCGCGGACGCTGATCCTGCCGTTGTTCCACGAGCTGACCGGGTCCGAACAGGACCAGGTGGCCGACGCGCTGGAGCTCGCGTGTGATGCGCGATGACGCCGTTGCTGCTGATCGGTGCGGGCGGCCTCGCGCGGGAGGCGCTCGCCGCCGTCGCGGCGGTGAACTCGGTGCGGCCGGCCTTCGAGGTGCTGGGGCTGCTCGACGACGATCCCGGCAAGCACGGCAGCGTCGTGGACGGGGTGGAGGTGCTCGGGCCCGCCGACCTCGCCCGTGAGCACTCCGACGCGCAGGTGCTGATCTGCACGGCGAGTCCTGCCGGGCGGGACAGCAGGATGCGGATCTCGCGGCGGCTCGGGTTCGACGACTCGCGCTATGCGACTCTGGTGCACCCGCGGGCTTCGGTCGCGGCCGGGGTCGAGCTGGGTGCGGGCACGATCCTGCTGGCCTGCGCCGTGATCACCGCGCCGCAGCGGGTCGGGCGGTTCGTGGTCGCCATGCCGCACGTGTTGCTCACGCACGACGACGCCGTCGCCGACGGGGTGACGCTGGCCGGTCACGCCGCGCTCGCGGGCAACGTGCGCGTGGGGGAGAGCGCCTACATCGGCTCCGGTGCGCTGGTGCGGCAGGACCTGACCATCGGCGCGGGAGCGTTGGTGGGCATGGGATCCGTGGTGCTCAAGGACGTGCCGGCCGGGGAGACCTGGGCCGGTTCGCCCGCGCGGCCGCTGGAGGTGGGGGTGTGAAGGTCCTGGTCTTCGCGCACCGCCTGGAACTGGGCGGTACCCAGACCAACGCCATCGAGCTGGCCGCCCGCATCCGCGACACCTACCACCACGACGTCGTCCTGTTCGCCGCTCCCGGCCCGGCGGTGGCCCTGGCGGAACAACGCGGCCTGCGCCTGATCGAGGCTCCCGACGCCACCCGGCATCCGTCATTGAAGGTGGCGCGGGCGTTGCGCGCGGCGGTGAAGGCGGAGAAGCCCGACCTGATCCACGTGTGGGACTGGCCGCAGTGCTTCGACGCCTACTACGGCGAGCACCTGGTCCACGGGATCCCGTTGTTCACCACGATGATGGGCATGGTCGTGCCGGGGTTCCTGCCGCGGCACCTGCCCACCACGTTCGGCACCAAGCAGCTGGCCGAGGACGCCGCGCGGATCCGGTCCGGCGCGGTGGACCTGCTGGAACCGCCGGTGGACGTGGACTTCAACGCGCCCGGTGTGGTGGATCCTCTGCCGTTCAAGGAGAAGTACGGCCTGCTCGACGGCCGGACGAACCTGGTCACGGTGTCGCGGCTGACCGAGTGGCTCAAGCTGGAGAGCCTGCTGCGCAGCATCGAGGCCGTCGACCTGCTCGCCGGGGAACGTCCGGTGCGGCTGGTCATCGTCGGTGAGGGCACCGCCGCGGCGAAGGTCGCCGAACGGGCTCGCGAGGTGAACGACCGGCACGGCGCCGACGTGATCGTGCTCACCGGTGGCCTGGTGGACCCGCGGCCCGCGTACGAGGCGGCGGACGTGATGCTCGGCATGGGCGGGTCGGCGTTGCGCACGCTGGCGTTCGCCAAGCCGATCGTCGTGCTGGGGGAGAAGGGCTTCTCGCTGCCGTTCACCCCCGGGACCGTCGGGTACTTCCGGCAGCACGGCTACTACGGCCTCGGTGAGGGCACCGAACCGGTGACGCTGCTGGCCGACCAGATCCGCCCGTTGCTCGACGACGCCTCGGTGCGCGCGGAGCTGGGCGCGTTCGGCCGTTCGGTGGTGGTCGAGCACTACGGGCTCGATCCGGCCGCGCGGGGTCTCGAACGCCTCTACCAGCGGACCGTAGCGGAATCGGCGTCCAGAGCGACGTCCGTGAAGGAAGGCGCGCGGACGGCGGCGATGCTGGTCGCGCGCGGACTCCCGGAACCGGTGAAGAACGGCCTGCGCACCGTCAGGCGGAAGCTGTCGTGAACGAGAGGGCAATCCCTGTGAACATTCCGCTGGTCGATCTCGGCCTGCAGCGCGACCGGATCGCCGCCGAGGTCGAGGAGGGCTTCGCGAGGGTGCTCGCGAAGACCGCCTTCATCGGCGGCCCGGACGTCACGGCGTTCGAGGAGGAGTTCGCCGCGTTCACCGGCACCGCGCATTGCGTCGGCGTCGCGAACGGCACCGACGCGCTGGAGCTGGCCCTGCGCGCCGCGGGCGTTCGCGACGGAGACCAGGTGGTGTTGCCCGCCAACACGTTCGTGGCCACCGCCGAGGCCGCGGTCCGCGCGGGTGCCGTGCCGGTGCCGGTCGACGTCGACCCCGTGCACCTGCTGCTGGACCCGGCGGAGTTCGAGCGGGTCGCACCGCGCTGCCGGGCCGTCCTGCCCGTGCACCTGTTCGGTCAGCTCGCGCCGATGGCCGCCGTCCGCGAGATCGCCGCGCGGCACGACGTGCTGGTCGTCGAGGACGCCGCGCAGTGCCAGGGCGCCACCCAGCACGGCACCGGCATGGGTGGTTTCGGCGTCGCCGCCGCCACGAGCTTCTACCCCGGCAAGAACCTCGGCGCGTTCGGTGACGCGGGCGCCGTCGTCACGCAGGACGAGGAGATCGCGCGCAAGCTGCGGCTGCTCGCCAACCACGGCAGCGACCGGAAGTACTCGCACCCGGAGCTGGGTTTCAACTCGCGCCTCGACACGCTGCAGGCCGTGGTGCTGCGCGCCAAGCTCAAGCAGCTCGACGCCTGGAACAAGGAACGTGCCGTCGCCGCCGACATCTACGCCGAGCTGCTCGCGGACGTGTCCGAGGTGCGGCTGCCCGGTGTCGCCGAGGGCAACGAGCACGTGTGGCACCTGTACGTCGTGCGCGTGCGCAACCGCGACATGGTGTTGCAGCACCTCAACGACAACGGTGTGGGCGCGGGCATCCACTACCCGACGCCGGTGCACCGCACGGGCGCCTTCGCCAAGTACGGGCGGCCCGAGGGCTACCCGGTGGCCGAGCAGGCCGGCGAGGAGATCCTGTCGCTGCCGCTGTACCCCGGCATCACGCGCGAGCAGCAGGAGCGCGTCGCCGCCGTGCTCAAGGAAGCGGTGACCGCGCATGCCTAGCCCCGGATTTGGGATGAAGGGCTCCTTGCTCCACCTCAGGTCGATGAAGGAGCCCTTCATCGACCTCGCGGGTGCCGCGCGGAAGGCGGTGGGTGGTTGTGCCTAGCGTGCATCCGCTTGGGTTGAACGAGTCCGAGAACGTCGGTGAGGGCACCCGCGTCTGGGCCTGGGCGCATGTGCTGCCGGGTGCTGTCGTCGGCAGGGACTGCAACATCTGCGACCACGCGTTCGTCGAGGGCGGCGTGGTGCTCGGCGACCGCGTCACGGTCAAGAACGCCGTCCTGCTGTTCGACGGCGTGTCGGTCGGCGACGACGTGTTCCTCGGTCCCAACGTCGTCTTCACCAACGACCTGCGCCCCCGCGCCCACGTCAAGAAGGGCCCCGAGGCCCTCCTGCCCACGCGCGTGGAGAACGGCGTCACACTCGGCGCGGGCACCACGGTCGTGTGCGGCACCAAGATCGGCGCACACGCGTTCGCCGCCGCCGGTTCGGTGATCACGAAGGACGTCCCGGCGCACGCGTTCGTCGCGGGCAACCCGGCGAAGGTGCGCGGCTGGGTCTGCGAGTGCGGTGAACGGCTCGCCGACGACCTGACCTGCGCGTGCGGCAAGACCTACCGGAGAGCGGGCGACGGGCTGGTCGAACGGTGACCGCCACGGTCGGCGCGCCCGCACGCACCCGTCTGTCCTTCTTGGACGGTGTGCGCGCGCTGGCCGCGGTGTACGTGGTGCTGCACCACATCTGGTTCACGGTCTACCCGGCCTACCCCGTCAACACCGGGCCGCCCGTGCTCGGCTGGCTCGTCTACGGCCACCTCGCGGTCGCCGTCTTCATCGTGGTCAGCGGGTTCTCGCTCACGGTCGCCCCGGCGCGCCGCGAGTACGAACTGGGCGGTGTCCTGAGGTTCATCCGCAGAAGGGCCTGGCGCATCCTGCCCCCGTACTGGGCGGCGCTGGCGCTCAGCGTCGTCGTCTTCGGCCTGATCACGCCGGAGCTGACCGGGCGGGCGATCACGCTCAAGGGCGTCATCGCGCACTTCTTCCTGGTGCAGGACGTGGTCGACAGCCCGAAGCCCAACGGCGCGTTCTGGTCGATCGCCATCGAGTGGCAGATCTACTTCCTGTTCCCGCTGGTGCTGTGGTTCCGTCGCAAGCTCGGTCCGGTGTGGATGGTCGCCGTCTTCACCACCGGTGTCGTCGCGTCGCAGCTCGTCGCCGAGAACGTCCGCCCGCTGCACGGCCTGCTCAACTTCACGCCGCAGTTCCTGGCGCTGTTCGTGTTCGGTGTGGCGGCGGCGGACGTCGTCAGGTCCGGCGAGGTGCCGCGCTGGGCCGGCTGGGCCGGTGCCGGCTGCTACGGCGCGTTCGTCCTGATGGCGGTCACCATGGGCTCGGTGTGGGTCGACCACGCCTACTTCTGGATCGACCTGCTGATCGGCGCCGGCACGGCGGGCGTGCTCGCGGCGCTCACCGGCGGGCACTTCGAGCCGTTGAAAACGCTGCTGGCGCACCGGGTCTTCAGCGGTGTCGGCCTGTTCTCCTACAGCGTGTACCTGGTGCACCTGCCGTTGCTGTGGCTGACCGACCACTTCGTCGTGGCGCACCTCGTCAGCGACGTGTTCGCCCGGTTCTGCCTGCTGCTCGTGCTCGGTCTCGCGGTCGTGCTCGGCGGTTCGTACCTCTTCCACCGCGTGTTCGAACGGCCGTTCCTGGAGAACCGGTCGTGGGCGGCGCTCAAGACCTCGCTCTGGGGAAAGACGTGAGCTCTGAGGAGAACCTCGGCACCCTCGTGAGGAAGGGGGTGCGCTGGAGCTTCGCCAGCACGCTGCTCTCGCGCCTGGCGAACCTGGTGTCCGGCATCATCCTGGCGCGCGTGCTGACGCCGAACGACTACGGCCTGTTCGCCGTCGCCACGGTCGCGCTGGTGTTCCTCATCAACCTCAACGACCTCGGGCTCGAACAGGTCCTGGTCCGCTGGCCCGGTGACGTCTCCCGGATCGCGCCGACCGCGGTCACGGTCATCTTCGGGTCGAGCTGCGTGTTGTTCGGCGTCTTCTACGCGGGTGCCGGTGTGTTCAGCCGGTCACTGGGCGCACCCGGAGCCGCGGATCTGGTCAAGGTCCTGTCGTTCGCGATCCTGATCAACGGCGCGCTGGCGGTGCCGTCGGCGATGCTCACCCGCAGCTTCCGGCAGGACCTGCGCACCTACGCCGACCTGACCGGGTTCGTCGTCACCACCGGCCTCACCCTCGCGCTCGCGCTGACCGGGTTCGGCGTGTGGAGCCTGGTGTGGGGGCGGCTGGTGGGCAACCTGGTCAACGGCCTGCTGCACCTCGTGTTCACCCCGGTCCGCTACAAGCCGGCGTTCGACCCCGAGGTGGCCAAGGAACTCCTGAGGGACGGCCTGCCGCTGGCCGGGGCCACGATCCTCGCGGTCGCCATGGTCCAGGTCGACAACATCGTCGTCGGCCGGCTGCTCGGGCCGGAGACGCTCGGTCTGTACGTGCTGGCGTTCAACCTGTCGAGCTGGCCGGTCACGCTGCTGTCGATTCCGGTGGCGCGCGTGAGCGTCCCGGCGTTCGCCCGCCTGCAGCACGACCTGCCGTCGTTGCGGATCGCCTTCGCGCGGTCGATGGGGCTGCTGATGGCGGCGGCCGTGCCGATCTGCGGCCTGCTGGCGCTCATGGCCGGACCGGCGATCCGCGTGCTCTACGGCGACAAGTGGTCGGCGGCGTCCACCGCGTTGATGTTCCTCGCCGTCCTCGGCCTCGCGCGCGTAGCGCTGCAACTGTGTTTCGACGTCCTCATCGCCGTGGGCAACGCTAGGCAGACGCTCGCCCTGCAGGCGTTGTGGGTCGCGGTGCTCGTGCCCGCCCTGGCGCTGGGGGCGTACTCGGCGGGCGTCATGGGCGTCGGCATCGCGCACATGGTCGTCGCGGTCGGGGTGATGCTGCCCGCCTTCCTGTTCGCGCTGCGCGGCCTGGGAGTGCGGCCGGTCAGCCTCGCCCAGGCGGTCACGAGGCCCGCGCTCGGCGTTTTCGCGCTGTGTCCGGTGCCCCTGGTCGTGACGCGCGTGCTGCACCACGACCTCGCGATCCTGCTGGTCGGCGGCATCGGCGGCCTGCTGCTGTACCTGCCGGTGGTGGCGCCGGTGCGGCACTCGTTGCGGGACCTGAAGAACCTCGAACCCGCGAGCCCGGCACCCTCCTGATCCCGCCACGTGGCACGACTCACCCTGTGCGCGTGCAAATGTTTGTCCATGTACTACTCACAAGGAATTCAAGTCAAGAGCGTCGCGGCAAGGCCAGATCATTTTCAGTGCTGACCTGCGGTCATTCTGGAAATAGATCCACCTGATCAGGTGATGGCAATTTCGGAACGACAGCGGTGAAATGGCTGTACTCGGCCGAACGGCCTAATGCACGCCCTTCGGCGCTGGGTTACCGTCCCCCTGCCCAAAACGGTAACCGCCAGATAACGAGATCGTTTGAGGGATGTCCCGGCCGCGGGACGCCCCGCGATCGACGTAGGCGGCCCGAACTGAAAGGTGGCATCCCCCGTGCTTCACCGCACCGCCACGCCCAGTGGCAGCGCGAGACAGAACGAACGCCGTGCTCCCCTTCGGCAACGGTCCTCCCGCATCGCATCCTTCGCCGCACTCGCCGTCGCTCTCGTCGCCTGTTCCCCCGCGGGCGCGAAGTCGGGCGACGCCCAGCCGGTCGCCGCGACGACGTCCGCCACGTCGAGCAGCGCCGCGGAGTCGTCGAGCGCGGCACCCTCCTCGAGCTCGGTCGCGCCGGTTACGACCACCCCCAGGCCCGCGCCGCCCGGCACCCCGAAGCCGCCGGCGCAGCCGGGCGTGCAGGGGTGGCCGAACGCCGGCAACACCGGCGTCAAGAACGGCAACCTGCGTCCGCTCAGCGGCGACCAGCTGATCGACGTCCGGTGGCTCAAGGACCACGGCGCGCGCGGCTCCGGCAACG
Organism: Lentzea sp. NPDC004782; assembly: GCF_040609115.1. Taxonomy (NCBI): domain Bacteria; kingdom Bacillati; phylum Actinomycetota; class Actinomycetes; order Pseudonocardiales; family Pseudonocardiaceae; genus Lentzea; species Lentzea sp. NPDC004782. The sequence goes on along the minus strand of NZ_JBEXJN010000045.1, from coordinate 23,962 downwards.
CGGGCGACCCGTTCGTCTTCGAGAACTACCAGGTCGACGGCCTGGTCCACATCAACGTGCCGGACAGCACTCAGGTGCTCGTGCAGCAGAGCAGGATCTTCGGCGGCTCGAACCACGCCATGTGGATCGAGAGCGGCACGGTGACCGTGCAGGACAGCACCATCGCGCCGCAGAGCGGTGGCCTGTCGGGCAACGGCATCTTCGCCTACAACCGCGGCACGTTCCTGCGCAACAACATCTGGGGCTTCAACATCCCCATCATCATCCAGGGGCAGGGCCCGTACCTGATCCAGGACAACTTCCTGCACGACATCTGGTTCAAGGCCGGCGACCACACCGACGTCGTCAACATCAACCCGAACGGCTCCAACGGTGTGATCAAGCACAACTACATCGACGGCATCCGCTCGGACGGCCAGTACACCCACAACGGCATCGGCATCTACAACGACGCCAACGGCGGTTCGGGCAACGCGGTCAGCAAGAACTGGACGATCGACGGCAACTACATCACCCGGTCGAACCACCTGATCTTCGCCGCCGCCTCGCCGCCGTTCGTGATCAAGAACAACGTGCTCACGACCGAATTCCAGTACGCGCCGTTCCACAACGCGCTGGGCGGTGCCACCGACGGTGGCGGGAACGTCGACCAGAACGGCAAGCCGGTCAAGATCGAGGGATGACCGAATTCCGACCACAAGAGCGAAAACAGCGAAAACACTGAGGGCTACCCCGGCGACACCTTGTGTTGCCGGAGTAGTCCTCAGGCGATTCTCAGGTCCACGGAACGTAACGGCGGGACAGGGCTCCTCGATCTAGGGGGAGTAGACGTCGCGGCCGGATTCCCGGCCGCAGCTCGCTCCCGGAGGACCCAGCTCGTGGATTCACTTCCCGCAAGACCTCTGGCCGTCGTGATCGTCACCTACAACAGTGCGAACGTCATCGGCGGCTGCCTGGAGGCCCTGCCGGTCGCGCTGAGCGGGGTGGCGGACTGGCAGGCCGTGGTCGTGGACAACGCGTCCGCGGACAACACCGTGGAACTGGCCGAGGCCGCGGGCGCGAAGGTCGTGCGGCGGCTGGTCAACGACGGTTTCGCCGCGGGCGTGAACGCGGGCATCGCCGCGGCCCCCGGTTGCGACGTGCTGGTGCTCAACGCGGACATCAGGCTGGAGCCGGGCGCGGTCGCGACGCTGCGCGCGGCGGTCCGGCCCGGTGTCGGCATCGTCGCGCCGAAGCTCGTCGACTCCACCGGCGTCGTGCAGCACTCGGTCCGCCGTGAGCCGACGCCGTTGCGCGTGCTGGGCCAGGCCCTGCTCGGCGGCACGACCGCGGGCCGGTACCCGGCGCTGGGCGAGATCGTGACCCAGCCCGGTGAGACGGCCGACTGGGTCACCGGCGCGGCGTGGCTCGTCACCGCCGAGTGCGTCGACCGGGTCGGCGTGCTCGACGAGCGCTACCTGCTGTACTCCGAGGAAACCGAGTACATGCTCCGCGCGCGGGACGAGGGTTTCGCGATCCGGTACGAGCCCGAGGCCGTCGCCGTCCACCTCGGCGGCGAGTCCGAGACCTCGCCCCGGCTGTGGGCGCTGGTGCAGGCGAACCGGGTCCGGCTGCACCGCGAGCGGCACGGCCGGGCGCAGTCCGTGCTGATGTGGTTCGCGGTGGCGTTGAACGAAATTTTGCGCATTCACCGCCCGCGGCACCGTGCCGCGCTGCGCGGTCTGATCGGCATGCGGGAGTGGCCGGAACCGTTGGACACGAACAAGAACTCAGCCGCCTACCTGTGCTTCTCCGCGCAGGACTGGTGGTACCACAACCGGGCGCACTCCGACTTCCAGCTGCTGCGCCGGGTCGCGAAGCACCGGAAGGTGTTGCTGGTCAACAGCATCGGGCTGCGCATGCCGCTGCCCGGCCGCAGCACCCAGTTCCTGCGGAGGATCCTCCGCAAGGCCCGCAGCGTCGCGATGCTGGTGCGCCGCCCGATCCCGGACACCCCGGGTTTCCACGTGATGACACCGCTTCCGCTGCCGTTCTACGGAAAGCCGTGGCTGCGCAAGCTGAACTCGGTGCTGGTGCGCGCGCAGGTCCGCGCGGTCTGCCTGGCACTCGGCATGCGCGCCCCGGTCGTGGTCGCGACCATCCCCACCTCGTGGGACGTCATCAAGCCGATGCCGCGCGCCTCCTTGGTGTACAACCGTTCGGACCGCCACTCGGCGTTCCCTGAGTCGGACCAGGCGACCATCAAGGCGCTGGAGGACGAACTCCTCGCGCACTCCGACCACGTCCTGTACGTGAGCCGCGCGCTGCAGGCCGAGGACGAGCCCCAGACCGGCGCCCGTGGCCACTTCCTCGACCACGGCGTCGATCTGGACCACTTCCGCCGCCGCGACGAGCTGCCGGCGGACCTCGCGTCGATCAAGGGCCCGGTCATCGGGTTCTTCGGCAGCCTCGACGACTACCTGGTGGACTTCGACCTGCTGGAGCGGGTCGCGAAGGAGATCCCCGAGGCGCACCTGGTGCTGATCGGTGACGCCACCTGCTCGATGGAGCGCTACGAGAAGTACCCGAACGTCACGTGGCTGGACTTCCGGCCGTACGAGCAGATTCCCGCGTACGGCACGGGTTTCGACGTCGCGCTCATGCCGTGGCTCGACAACGACTGGATCAAGCACGCCAACCCGATCAAGCTCAAGGAGTACCTCGCGCTCGGCCTGCCGATCGTGAGCACCGACTTCCCCGAGGTGCGGCACTACCTCGACCGCGTCCGGGTCGCCCGCGACCCCGGTGACTTCGTCGAGCAGATCCGGCTGACGCTGAAGGACGGCGGCATCGGGACCCCCGAGCTGCGCCGCCGTTCGGTGCTGTCGGCCTCCTGGGACGCGCGCGCCCGCGACCTGATGCGTCTCGCCGAGGGAGAAGCCTGATGTGCGGCATCGCCGGAGTCCGGCGTTTCGACGGCGTACCGGTGGACCCGGCGGTGCTGCGGGCCATGGCGGCCACGCTGCACCACCGCGGCCCCGACGACGCCGGGATCTGGGTCGGTCCCGATGGTTCCACCGGATTCGCGCACACCCGGTTGTCGATCATCGACCTGGCCGCGTCCAGGCAGCCGATGGCGACGCCGGACGAGCGGCGGCACATCGCGTTCAACGGCGAGATCCTCAACTACCGCGAGCTGCGCGGTGAGCTGACCTACCCGTTCCGCACCGACGGCGACACCGAGACGCTGCTCGCACTGTACGAACAGGACGGTGTGGACGGCGTGCGCAAGCTGCGCGGCCAGTTCGCCTACGCGATCGACGACGCCCGGACCGGCGAGCTGCACCTGGTCCGCGACCGGATGGGCATCCTGCCGCTCTACTACTACGCCGACGCCAGGCTGTTCGCGTTCGCGTCCGAGATCAAGGCGCTGATCCCGCTGATCGGTGACCGGGGCGTGGACCACGCCTCGCTGCACGACTACCTCGCCCACCGGTCGGTTCCCGCGCCGTACACGCTGTTCGACGGCGTGCGGAAGGTGCTGCCCGGCCACCGGCTCACGGTCTCGCGCGGTGGTCACGTGCACGAGACGCCGTACTGGGAGCTGCCCGCCCAGGGGCTCGTGCGCGCCTGCACGCCCGAGGAGGCGGTCGCGCTCGTCCGGGAGGCGCTGGAACGGTCGGTGCGCGACGCGCTGGTCGCGGACGTGCCGGTCGGCGCGTACCTCTCCGGTGGCGTGGACTCCAGCCTGATCACCGCTCTCGTGGCCAAGGCGCGGGGCGGCGGCGAGCTGCACACGTTCTCCGCCGGGTTCGGCGACCCGCGGGTGGACGAGCTGCACTGGGCCGAGAAGGTCGCGGCCGAGGTGGGCAGCGAGCACCACAACGTGGTCGTGACCGCCGAGGACTTCCGCGAGAACTGGGGCAGGCTCAGCCGGCACCGCGACGCGCCGCTGTCCGAACCGGCCGACGTGGCGGTGTTCAAGCTCGCCGAGCTCGCCCGCCGCCGGGTGAAGGTCGTGCTGTCCGGTGAGGGCAGCGACGAGCTGTTCGGGGGCTACCCCAAGTACCGCTTCGCCCGCGCGACCCGGTGGGCCGGTGTCGTGCCGGCCTGGCTGCGCCACGCGGCGCTGTCCCGGCTGGAGAACGCCCTGCCCGCCAGGGCCGCCCGGTTCGGCGTGGCGCTGCGGGCCATGGCCGAACCCGGTGCGGCCGACCGCATGCGCGGCTGGTTCGCCCCGTTCACCACGGCCGAGCGCCAGGCGTTGCTCGGTGGTCCGGCTGTGCGTGACATCACACCCGCCTACACCCGTGGACGAGGGGACGCCCTGCGGCGCATGCTCTACGCCGACTCGCACGCGTGGCTGGCCGACAACCTGCTCGAACGCGGCGACCGGATGTCGATGGCGGCCTCGCTGGAGCTGCGGCCGCCGTTCCTCGACCACCGGGTCGCCGAGCTCGCCTTCACCCTGCCCAGCTCGGTGAAGGTGCGGCGCGGCACGACCAAGTGGGTGGTCAAGGAGGTCGCGCGGGAGCACCTGCCCGCCGACGTCGTGGACCGTCCGAAGTCGGGGTTCAAGGTGCCGCTGGACGCCTGGTTCCGCGACGGGCTCCGCGACATGGCGCACGACCTGCTCACCGGGCCGTCCTCGTTCGTCGGGGGCGTGCTGGACCCGGCGGGCGTGCGCACACTGCTGGCCGAGCACGACTCCGGCGGCAGGAACGAACAACCGCGCTTGTGGACCCTGCTCTCGCTCGAGGTCTGGCACCGCGAGCAGGCGAGGACCTCGGAGGTGGCGGAATGAGTCAGGCGACGAAGCGTTCGCGTAGGCTCGTGCTGACTGGGGCACGGGAAAAGCCAGGGGCAGACGTGGATTTCGTTAGCGCGCTGAAGGTCTTGCGCAGGCGCTGGGTGACCGTGCTGGTCGGAGTCGCGATCATGACCGCCGCGGGGATCGGCATCCTGATCGCCGTGCCGCCGACCTACCAGGTCAAGGCCTCCGACGTGCTGCTGGTGCCGGCCCAGGTCGGGTCGTCGCAGGCCGGTCAGGCCAACCCGTACCTGGGGTTCGGTGGCTCGCTCGGCATCGTCGCGCAGATCACCGCCCGCAAGATGAACGACTTCACCACCGTCGAGCTGATGAAGTCCTCCGGCGCGACGGGGGAGTACCTCGTCGACATCGTGCCCGGTGAGGCGCCGATGCTGCAGGTGACCGCCACGTCGAAGAGCGAGGCGGAGGCGCTGCGCACCGCGCAGGTCGTCGAGAAGGCCATGACGGACAACCTGCGGCAGAGCCAGGTCGACCTGAAGGCGCCGCCGCAGTTCCTCATCACGACCAACCCGATCACGCTGCCCAGCCACGCGGAGATCCAGCGCGGCAGCCAGCTGCGCGCGCTCGCCGGCATGCTCGTGGTCGGCCTCGCGTCGACCGTGCTCGCGGCGTTCGTGGTGGAGAGCGTGAAGACGCGCCGCCGGCAGCGGGCCGTGATCGAGGAGTCCCTCGTGGACAGTCCCGACCTGCCGCCGGTCGTGGACAACGCGCCGCCGAAACCGCCGGTAGCCCGGCCCGCCACGCCCGCGCGCCCGCCGGCCGCGGGGCCTCCGCCCGTGGTGCACAAGACGGGGTCCGAGGAGACGCACCGGTTCCGGCCGGTGCAGGTGCCGAGCGCCAAGAACGGCCAGAACGGCGAGGTCCAGTGGCCGAGCGAGGAGGGCCCGAAGCCCGCCCCGCAGTCGCGGCGCGAGTGAGCGATGCTCGACTTCCTCCGCCGACCCGAGCCCGGTGACGCGAGAGGCCTGCTGACCGTCTACGCGGTGCTGCTGTTCTGCCTGCCCGCGCAGATGATCATCGGGCCGCTCGGCGCCAGCGGCACCCCCGCGGGTGTCGTCGGGATGGGCATGCTGTTGTTCTGGCTGATGGTCAGGATGCTGCCCGGCAACGGCGTGAAGACGGGCCTGCAGCCGATCAGGCTGGTGGTGCTCGCGTTCGCCGGGTCGATCCTGCTGTCCTACGCGTGGGGCGTGCTGCACCCGCTGCCCGCCGACCAGCTCTCCGGCGCCGACCGGGCGATCCTCACGCTGCTGTCGTGGTGCGGCATCGCGTTCGTGGCCGCGGACCTCTTGCGCACGCGCAAGAGCGTCGAGCTGCTGCTGCGCACGCTGGTGATCCTGACGGGCATCATCGCCGTGATGGGGTTGCTGCAGTTCGCGACCGGCTTCAACATCGCCGAGCTCTACCACATCCCCGGTTTGAAGATCAACTACGTCATCGGGTCGGTGACGGACCGGTCCAACTTCCGCCGCGTGTCCGCCACCGCCTCGCACGCCATCGAGTTCGGCGTGGTGCTCGCGATGATGTTCCCGATCGCGCTGCACCAGGCGTTCTACGTCAAGACCCACCGCTGGCTGTGGTTCAGCCTCGTGGCGCTCATCGGCCTGGCCAGCCCGATGTCGGTGTCGCGGTCGGCGACGCTGGGCCTGTTCGTCGCGTTCATCGTGCTGTTCGCCGGCTGGTCCGGCGTGCGCCGGGCGATCGCGCTGCTCGTCGCGCCGGTCGCGATCGTCGTGCTGCGCGTGCTGATCCCCGGTCTCGTCGGCACGATCACCGGCCTGTTCACCGGCTGGCAGGACGACCCGAGCATCCAGGGCCGCACCGACGACTACGCCGTGGTCGGCGACTTCATCGACAAGTCGCCGTACCTCGGCCGCGGGTTCGGGACGTTCCTGCCCAAGACGTTCATCACGCTCGACAACCAGTACCTGGGCCAGATCGTGGAGACCGGGTTCATCGGCCTGACCGCGCTGATCGCGTTGTTCGTCGTCGGCATCTTCTCGGCCCGCGGCGTGCGGGCGCGCGCGATGGACGACGAGATGCGGCACCTCGGCCAGGTGCTGTGCGCGTCGATGGCGGTGGCGGGCCTGTCGTTCGCGACGTTCGACGGTCTCGGGTTCCCCATGATCAGCGGCCTGGTGTTCCTGCTGCTGGGCATCATCGGCGCGCTGTGGCGGCTGTCGCGGCGCGCGCTCGACGACCCGCCCCTCACCCGGCCGGAACGGCAGAAGGTGGCGCTGTGAAACTCGGATTCGCCTGCAGCTGGGACCCCGTGCCGGAACCGACGTGGTCCTACACGCCGTGGAACCTCCGCGCGGCACTTCGGTCCGTTGTGGACGTGGTGGACCTCGGTGTCTCGCATCCTCCTTTCGTGCGGCTGGGGCTGAAGGCCGCGCACGCCCGCCGGGCCGACGGCCGTTGGGTGTCGATGTGGCGGCACTCGCGAGGGGCCCGGTGGTACGAGGAAACGGCGCTGCGCAAGGCATGCCGGTCGTTGATGCCTGACGCGGTGCTGCAGGTCCAGGACCTCGCGGTGCTGGACCGGCCGTACTACCTGCTGCAGGACCTGAGCTACGACGTGCTGCTGGAACTGCTGGCGCGCGAGGGTGCCCTGACGCACTTCCCGTCGCTGACCGAGTCTTCCGTGCGGTGGTCGGCCGAACGGCAGCGGCGGGTGTACGCGTCGGCGGCCGGGGTGTTCGCGATGTCGCGCTGGTTCGCCGACCACCTGGTGTCGGTGACCGGACTGCCCGCTGATCGCGTGCACGTGGTGAACCCCGGCATCTCCGCGGTGTCGTCCGTGGTGGCCGACGAGGTGTTCGCGCGGCGGCTGGAGTCGCGGCGCAGGCTGCTCATGGTGGGCAAGGACTTCCACACCAAGGGCGGCGACCAGGTGGTGCGGGCGCTGGCGGTGCTGCGGCGCGAGGTCGACCCCGCGATCACGCTGACGGTGGTCGGGCCTTCGGAGTGGCCGCTGGCCGGTCCGGTGCCGGACGGGGTCACGTTCCTCGGGAGGCTGCCGGTGTCCGAGCTCGCCGCCCTGTACGACTCGCACGACCTGTTCGTGCTGCCGTCGCGGTTCGAGGGGTTCGGCATCGCGTTCGCCGAGGCGCTGTCGCGCGGACTGCCGTGCGTGGGCCGGGACGCGTTCGCCATGCCCGAGATCATCTCGGCCGGGCGGACGGGTGACCTCGTGCGGTCGGAGGACCCCGAGGACCTGGCGAAGGTGGTCGCGTCGGTGCTGCGGGACGACTCGATCTACCGGACCACCTGGGAGGCGCGGGAGGACGCGGCCCGGCACTACTCGTGGGAGCGCGCGGCGGCGGACGTCGTGCGCATCGCCGGGAAGGGATGATCTGTGGCGCTCTCCGTCGCGACCCGGCGCTTTCTGCGCAGGTCCGCCGACCGCGTGCTGTTCCCCGTGGGTTCGTTGCGCGGCGGCCGCACTTCGGACCGCCTGGTGGCCCTGACCTACGACGACGGCCCCGACCCGGTCGGCACCCCGGCCGTGCTGGAAGCCTTGGCGTCACTGGGACTGAAGGCCACCTTCTTCCAGCTCGCCTACCGCGCTGAGCGCTACCCGGAACTGGTGCGGGCGGTCCTCGACGAGGGCCACGAGATCGCCCTGCACGGCGTCGACCACACCCGGCTCACGACCGTCCCGCGCGGCGAAGTGCGGTCCCTGCTGGAGGACGGCCGTACCCGGCTGTCCCGTGTGGCCGGTCGGGACGTGCGGATGTTCCGGCCGCCCTACGGTTCCCAGTCACCCGCCACCTACGCCGCCACCCGGCGCGCCGGCCTGATGCCGGTGGTCTGGGGGCCGAGCGTGCGGGACTGGGTGGACGGGGCCGCCGCCGACGTCGCCGCCCGCGGCCTGGAGGGGCTGCACCCCGGCTCGATCATGCTGATGCACGACGGGTTCGAGGTGCCGCCCGGCGACACGACGCCGGAGCCGACGTTCGACCGCGGCGAGGTGACGCGGGAGCTGGTGGCGGAGCTGCGGGCGCGCGACTACCGGCCCGTGTCGGTGGGCCACCTGCTGACGCACGCGAAACCGTGGCGCTCGGCCTGGTTCCGCGACTAGCTCGATGAAGGGCTCCTTCCTCCACCTGAGGTGGATGAAGGAGCCCTTCATCGAACGCGACTACGGCATCGGGACCGGGGACGAGGCTTCTGTGGCGACCAAGGTGGGGCCGGCGGAGCCGTCCGCCGGCACCTGGTAGACGGAGCTCTTGCCCGTGGAGCCGGAGATCGCGCCGTAGGCCAACGTGTGGTCGTCCAGCCACGCCGCCTGGTCGTCGATGCCCGCCGTGTCCGGCAGCACGCGCTCCTGCCCGGACGCGAGGTCGAGCACGGCGAGCTCCCACCGCCCCACCCACTTGGTGGTCTTCTTGTACGCGAGCCGCTTGCCGTCGGGGGAGAGCGACGGGCACTCGGGTCCGATCCGGACGGTCTCCAGCGTCCGCGCGGCCAGGTCGCCCTTGACCAGCCAGCGCCGGCCGGCACCGAGGAACGTCGCGTAGAACGTGCGGTCGTCGGACCCCACCGTCAGGCCCCAGTAGTTGGCGTCGGCCGCGGCGTACGGCCTGCCCTCCACCGTGGCGCCGAAGGTCTCCAGCGACTCGACCACGGTGTCGGTGCGCAGGTCGTAGAAGCCGGTGCGGGTGGAGAACCCGCCGGCCGAGACGTAGGAGTCACCGGACACGAAGACGGTCCACGACACGACCTTGCCGGAAGCGGAGACGCGGGCCCGTGACGGCACACCGGGCAGCGGGATCGTCTTGAGCACGTGACCGGACGGGTCCAGCACCGCCGCCTCGAACGTCGGGCCGACGCCCGCGAGGCGCAGGCACACCGTGGTGCCACCCGCCGTGTACACCCGTTGGCAGCGCAAGCCCGTCGGGGTGCGGGTACCGTCCGATGTGGACAGTTCGGCGGTCGACACCGCGTCGTTGCCGTTCCGCTGGTCGATCAGGGTCAGCAGGCGCCCGGAGCGGGACTGCTGACCCTGATCGGCCGGACGGGCGGCGGTGCGCCAGACGTAGCCGCCGGTCGCGAGCACGACCAGCGTCACCAGGGCCACCCCGATCACGACGCGGTACCTGGCGAACCAGGACTTCACGCGGCAGCTCTCCTTCTGACGAGCAACACGACGAGCAACGAGACGGCGAGCCCGCCGCACGCGACGACGACCGCGGCGAGCACGGACGCGTACTGCAGCAGGAAGCCGAAAGCGATGGAGGACACGAGCTTCGCGAGCGCCTGACCGGTCTGCACGACGGCGAGGCCCGACCCGCGCAGGTCCTCGGGGATCATCGACCCCGCCCACGCCGACAGCACGCCGTCGGTGGCGGCGTAGAAAGCGCCGTGCAGCAGCAAAGCCGCGATCGCGATCGGGTAACCACCGCTGGGCGTCAGCAACAGCAGGTACACGGCGAGCAGCAACACGTGCCCGGCGAAGAAGATCCGCCAGCGCCCGGCGCGGTCGGCGAGCCGGCCCAGCGGGGTCGCGAGGAGCAGGAACGTCAGCGCGGTGCCCAGCGGCAGCAGCGGCAGGGCGCTCAACGGGATGTCGGTGGTCTTCTGCACCAGCACGAACACGAACGCGTCGGACATCGTGGCGAGGCCGAGGACCGCCGCCACGATCGTCACGCGGGCGAACGGCTTGTCCTTCAGCAGGGCCAGACCGGCCTTGATCGACGGCGCCTTCTTGGCCGAGGCGGGCGCGGCCGGGCGTTCCCGCACGAAGAACACCAGCGTGATGACACCGATCAGCGCGAACCCGAAGCTGGTGACGAAGATCGGGTCCGGTGCCGTGCCCAGGTTCGCCAGCAGCAGGAACGTCACCAGCGGGCCCAGCAGCGCGCCGACGGTGTCCATCGTGCGGTGCACGCCGAACGCGGTGCCGAGCTGGTGTGACGGAACACTCAGCGAGATCAGGGCGTCACGCGGCGCGGTGCGCAGACCCTTGCCCGCCCGGTCGGCGGCGAGCAGGCCGCCGATGCCGAACGCCGACGCGCCGGCCAACGGGAACGCCAGCTTCGTGACCGCGGACATGGCGTAGCCCACACCCGCGACGGCCTTGGGGCGGCGCAACCGGTCGGCGGCGTGCCCGCCCACGAGGCGCAGCACCGCCGTGGCGCCGGTGTACAGCCCGTCCAGCAGGCCGAACTGCACGTAACCGACGTGCAGCGTGAACAGCAGGTAGACCGGCAGGAACGCGGTGACCATCTCGGCGGAGACGTCGGTGAGCAGCGAGACCACGCCGACGGCGACCACCGCGCGGGGGACGCCTCCCAGCTTCGTGCCGTGCTCCGCCCGTGCGCCCGCCACGTACACGCCGACACCGCCTTCTTCCAGGAAGTGCCTGGACGCCTGAGTTCTCCGCTTGCTACATCGGCCGATACGAGACGGCGTTACACCGTCTGGGCGCACACGACCGTTCGCCGCTCCGTCCTTTGAGTGGAACACGTAACTCTTCGGCCGCTGATGACGACCTACGAGGCGTCGGACCCCGTTGGAAGTAGGGACCCTTGAGCTCTCCGCATGTGCTGATCATCGTGCAGAACCTGCCGGTACCCCTGGACAGGCGTGTCTGGCTGGAGTGCCGGGCGCTGACCGCCGCGGGGTACGAGGTGTCGGTGATCTGCCCGAAAGGTCCGGGAGATCCCGCCTATCAGCTGCTCGACGGCGTGCACCTGTACAAGTACGCGCCGCCACCGCAGGCCGAAGGCGCGCTCGGGTACGCGTGGGAGTTCCTGTACTGCTGGGTGCGCACGGCGTTGCTGAGCGTGAAAGTCCGCTCCCGCAGGCGATTCCACGTGATGCAGGCGTGCAACCCGCCGGACACCTACTGGGCGCTGGCGCTGCTGTGGCGGCTCGGCGGCGTGAAGTTCCTCTTCGACCACCACGACCTCAACCCCGAGGTGTTCCTGTCGCGGTTCGGTGAGCCGAAGGGCGCGGCGGGCAAGCTGCAGTACCGGATCCTGAAGTGGCTGGAGCGCAGGACGTTCCGCACGGCCGACCGGGTGACGTCGACCAACACCTCGTACCAGAAGATCGCGTGGACGCGCGGTTCGGTGCCGCCCGAGCGCACCACCGTCGTGCGCTCCGGCCCGGACACCACCGTGATGCGGCCTGTCGAGGGCGTGGACGAGCTGCGACGCGGCGGCAAACATCTGGTGGCGTACCTGGGAATCATGGGCCCGCAGGACGGCGTCGACGGTGTGCTCGAAGTCGCACGGCGAGTGGTTTTCGACCGCGGCCGCACCGACGTCCGGTTCGCGCTGCTGGGCTTCGGCGACTGCCTCGAAGACCTGAAGAAGCAGGCAGGAGCCTGGGGCCTGGACCCGTACGTCGAGTTCACCGGACGGGTCGGGCCCGAACAGATCACCCGTTACCTGTCCACGGCCGCGGTCGGTCTCGGCCCGGACCCGTTGTCGCCTTTGAACGACGTGTCCACTATGAACAAGACCATGGAGTACATGGCCTACGCTCTGCCGGTCGTCTCGTACCGGCTGACGGAGACCGTGGTGTCCGCCGGCGACTGCGCCGTCTACGTCGAGCCGGGTGACGTCGAGGCGTTCACCACCGCGTTGCTCGACCTGCTCGACGACGCGGAACGCCGCGGCCGGCTCGGCTTCGAGGGCAGGCGGCGCTGCGAGGCGGAGCTCGACTGGCGCCCGCAGGCCGAGAACTACGTCGCGGTGTTCGACGGGCTCACCGGTTTCGCCTCGCGGGGCCCGTTCCCCGGTGGCAGGCCCGAGCTGACCGCGGGCACCGACCAGTGGGGCAACAAGATGATCGACGTGAGCGACGACGCCGTGCTTCGTGCGTTCGCGGTCAACCGAACGGGAGAATGATGTTCGTCAGAAGGATCGCGGTCGTCGGCACCGGCTACGTCGGCCTGACCACCGGCGCCTGCCTCGCGTCGCTCGGGCACAGCGTGGTGTGCGCGGACGTCGACGAGACCAAGGTGGAGCGGCTGTCGCGCGGTGAGGTCGACATCCTCGAACCGCGGCTCGCGGACCTGGTGAGCGAAGGTCTCGCGTCCGGCCGGTTGTCCTTTGTGCTCGGTGCGTCCGCCGCGGTGGCCGACGCCGAGGTCGTCTTCCTCTGCGTGCCCACGCCGATGGGCGTCGGCGGCATCGCGGACCTGCAGGCCGTCGAGTCCGTTGTGGACGAGACGCGCGACCTGCTGCCGTCCGGCTGTGTGATCGTGAACAAGTCCACCGTGCCCGTGGGCACCTCGGTCCGCACCGCCGAGCTGCTGCGCCGCGACGACGTGGCCGTCGTGTCGAACCCCGAGTTCCTGCGCGAGGGCTCCGCCGTCCACGACTTCCTCAACCCCGACCGGATCGTCGTCGGCTGCGACCAGCAGGACGCCGCCGAACGCGTCGCGGCCCTCTACGCCCGCCTCGGCGCGCCCACGGTGCTGACCGACGCGGCCTCGGCCGAGATGGTCAAGTACGCGGCCAACTGCTTCCTCGCGATGAAGCTCTCGTACGTCAACGCGGTGGCGGAGCTGTGCGAGCGGCTCGGCGCGAACATCACCGACGTCACCGAGGGCATGGGCTACGACAAGCGCATCGGCCAGGCGTTCCTCAACCCCGGCCCCGGCTGGGGCGGCTCGTGCCTGCCCAAGGACACGCACGCGATGCTGCAGGTCGCGGACGCGGCCGACTTCGAGTTCCGCCTGCTGCGCGCCACGATCGACACCAACGAGCGCCAGCGCCAGCGGATGGTCGAGAAGGTCCGCCTGGCGGTCACCGGCAAGCGCGGCGGCTCGCTGTCGCACGTGCGGCTCGGCCTGCTCGGTCTCACGTTCAAGGCGGGCACGGACGACCTGCGCGACTCGCCCGCCCTGGCCGTCGCGGCGCTGCTGAAGCAGGCCGGCGCCGACCTCGTGGGCTACGACCCGGCGCTGGCGGGCGGCACGGACCTGGGCGCGGTGTCCGTTGTGGACGATCCGTACCAGGCGGCGAAGGACGTCGACGCGCTGGTCGTGCTGACAGAGTGGCCGGACTTCCGCTCACTGGACTGGGCGCGCCTCGCCGAGACCGTGCGGCAGCCCGTTGTCGTTGACACGCGGAACATCCTGGACCCGGACGTCATCCGCCGGGCGGGCTTCACCTGCACGTCGCTCGGCCGCCGGTAGTCCATTTGAGACAGTCCGATTAGCTCAATGGTGTGAGTGGGCGCGCGGTGTTCGTGTGCTAGCGCTTTGATTCCCCGCAACACCCGGCGGGACCAGTCCGCCGGGTCTTGCCGGGAGGTTCCCACCATGGCTGGACTCATGGACATCATCACCGGGCTCGTGCACCAGGCCAGCGGCCTGCTGGCCCAGGCGAGCCACCTCGCGAGCGGCCTGCTGTCCGGCCTCGGCCTCTGAGCCCCTGTCCACACCAGCACGCTCGCCGTCGATGAACGGCGCATTCGTTCACCTCAGGTGGACAAATGCGCCGTTCATCGAGACGGCAGGGGGCTCACCAGCGCGGCAGGTCCGGCGCGCAGCTGGTCACGCCGGCGAAGAAGTCGGTCTCCGGCAGTGGCGACCCGCTGAGGTCGAACGCGCGGATGTACGACTCCGGTTCGTCGTCGGCGAACGACTGACTTCCGTGGCACCGCACGGCTTCGCGCTTCAGCTGCGCCACCGCGGCCGTGTCGACGACGGTCCTGCCGTGCCCCCGCAGGTAGAGCTTGGCCGGGATGCCGGTGCTGCGCACGGCCAGCCGGGCGACGCGGCCGACGTGCGTGCGGTCGCGGTGCCGGTCCTCGTAGGTGACGACGACCTGCGGCTGGTAGTGCTCGATCAGCGCCGCAACCCGGCCTGCGGCGGTTTCCACCGGCACGGCGCAGAAAGCACCGGGCGGCACCTCGCCGGTCACGCCGGAGTCGTGATATCCCAGCAGTTCCAGGTCTGTGACGCCCAGCACGTCGCACGCGGCGACGAGCTCCGCCCGCCGGTGTGCCGCCACCAGCTCGGGGTGGTGTCCCAGCTCGCCCGGCCGCGCCCCGCCCGGCGCGTTGCCCAGCTCGCCGCTGGTGCACGTGACGACGACCACCCGGACACCCTGACCGGCGTAGTGCGCCAGCACCCCTCCGGTCGCGCACGACTCGTCGCCGGGGTGGGCGTGGACGGCCAGCAGGGTTCTAGGTCCGGCGAACTGCACGCGCGGACGGTACCCGTTAACTACTCTCCGGCGCGTGACCGACTTGCCGTCCGGCCTGAAGCCGCTGGAACTCGCCCACCACCTCCGCGACCAGATCGAGCGCGGCCACACCTACGCCCGCTCCCGCAAGCGCCGGTTCCGCTGGAAGTCCGTGACGGTCCGGCTGACCACGCTGGTGCTGTCGGCGACCTCGACGATCATCCTCGGCCTGCAGAACCTCGACCCCTGGACCGGCACCGCGTTCTCGCTCGTCGCCGTCGTCACGGTGGTCAGCGCGCTGGAGCCGTTCTTCGCGTGGCGGTCGCTGTGGGTGCTGATGGAGGAGGCCAGCTACAGGTTCCACCGGCTGCAGGACGACCTCTCCTACTACATCGCCTCGCGCCCGGCGGACGAGATCGATCCGGACCGGGTGCGCGAGATGTTCCAGCGCTACCAGGAGATCTGGGACACGCTGAGCGCCAGCTGGCTGAAGTTCCGGGAGAACGCCTGATCACCTGCCGAGGAACGTGGCGCGGCCGGGACCGTCGGTGAGGAAGCTGTGCACGGCCCTGGGCAGGTCCTGCGTCTCGAACAACGCGGACGCGATCGTCGTGACGTGCGCGTCCGCCTCCGGCACGCCACCGTGCTCGAAGTGCGCCAGGACCTGCTTCGTGGCGGCGTGCGCCTGCGTCGGGCCGACCGCCAGCGAGAGGGCGAACTGTTCGGCGGCGGCCGCGAAACCGTCGTCCGGCAGCACGCGGTTCACGACGTTCCAGCGCTCCAGCGTGGCGGCGTCGTAGAGGTCGCCGGTCATCACGAACTCCTTGGCCCGGCCGACGCCCGCGCGGGCCGCGAGGCGTTGCGTGCCGCCCATCGTCGGCGTGAGGCCCACGACCTTCTCCACGAGCCCGAAGCGGGCGCTCTGCGCCGCGAGGATCAGGTCGCACGCCACCGCCAGCTCGAACGCCCAGGTCAGGCACAGCGCGTGCGCGGCGAAGACGGTCGGGATCGGCAGTGCGGCCAGCCGCTGGGGGAGCAGCAGCATGCGGTCGAACAACGCCTGCGCGTCCTCGCGGTACTCCTGCGCCGCGAACAGCGCCACGTCCACACCGCCGCTCACGACCTTGCCCGTCGCGTTGACCAGCAACGCCCGCGCGTCACCCAGCTCGTCGAGCGCGTCGTGGAACTCCGAGTCGAGGTCCAGGGAGTAGAGGTTCAGCGGCGGCGCGTCGATCGTGATGATCGCCAGCTCGTCCCGCCGGGTCAGGTGGATCTTCATCGGTCACAGCCAATCACGGCGCTTGAACATGACGTACAGGATGGACGAGAGGAGCAGAATGCCCGCCGTGGCGATCCAGACGCCCCACCACTGCTGGAAACCGGGGTACGGCACGTTCATGCCGTAGTAGCCGGAGATCGCGGTCGGCACCGCGATGATCGCGGCCCAGCTGGTGACCTTCTTCATGATCGAGTTGAGCCGGTTGCCCTGCACCGCCACCTCGGCCTCGCGCAGGTTCGTGACCAGCTCGCGCATCGACTCGGTCAGCTCGGCGGTGAACAGCGCGTGATCCTTGACGTCGAGGTAGTACGGCATCATCTCGTCGTCCACGAGGTCGTGCTCGCGGTGCAGCAACGACCCCAGCACCTCCCGCATCGGCAACGCGACCCGCCGCAGCTGCACCAGGGCGCGCC
Source organism: Lentzea sp. NPDC004782 (assembly GCF_040609115.1). NCBI lineage: Bacteria > Bacillati > Actinomycetota > Actinomycetes > Pseudonocardiales > Pseudonocardiaceae > Lentzea > Lentzea sp. NPDC004782. The sequence goes on along the minus strand of NZ_JBEXJN010000045.1, from coordinate 7,309 downwards.
GCAGCTGCAGCGCCTTGCGGCCCACGTGCGGCTTCTCCTGGTAGATCCGGTCCTCCAGGGCCTCGATGTCGTCGTCCAGCTGCTCGGCGGCGGCGTAGTGGCTGTCCACCACGTCGTCGAGCAGGCCGTGCAGCAGGAAGCCGACACCGCTCTTGGCCAGCGTCGGGGCGGCGTCCCACCGGCGCAGCACGCCCGCGAGGTCGTACTCCTCGCTCTTGCGGACGGTCACCAGCGCGTTGCGGGCGACGAAGACGTCGACCTCGCACGGCCTGATCTCGTGCTCGGCGTACCGGACGGCGTAGACGCTCAGGAACAGGTGGGTGGGGTAGCGGTCGACCTTGGGCCGCTGGCGTTCGCCGAAGGCGTCCTCGATCGCGAGCTCGTGCAGGCCCAGTTCGTCGCGGAGCAGACCTATCTCCTCCTCCGACGGCGCGCAGAGGTCGAACCACACCACCGAACCCTGATCTTCCAGGTGACGCGCGACGTCGGCGACGGGAAAGCTCTGGTCGACGAGTTCGCCGTTGCGGTACAAGCGGGTCCGGCTCATGGGTGACAAGCCTACGTAGATGTACTCAGATGTGAGGATCGGCGCCCAACTGCCGCTACCCTCGATCCGGTGAAGGTGGACCAACCTCAACGCATTGGCGACTACCTGCTGCTGGGCAGGCTCGGCCGTGGCGCCATGGGAACGGTCTACCTGGGACAAGGCAGCGACGGGCGGCAGGTGGCGGTGAAGGTGGCCCGCGCCGAGCTCGCCGACGACCCGCGCTTCCGCGAACGCTTCCGCCGCGAGGTGCAGATGGCCCGCGCGGTCGGGTCGGCCGGCACCGCGGCCGTCGTGGACGCCGACACGCGCGCGCCCCGCCCGTGGATGGCGACGGAGTACGTGCCCGGCCCGACGCTGCAGGAGGCGATCGAACGGCACGGCCCGTTGCCCGAGCACCACCTGCGCAGACTGGCCGAGGGGCTCGCCGAGGCGCTGACCGCGATCCACCGCGCGGGGCTCGTGCACCGCGACCTGAAGCCGTCCAACGTCCTGCTGGGCGCCGACGGCCCGCGCGTGATCGACTTCGGCATCTCGCGCGCCATGGAGCACACCGCGCTGACCGAGACCGGCATGGTCTTCGGCACCCCCGGTTTCCTCTCGCCGGAGCAGATCACCGGCCAGGAGGTCGGGTGCCCTTCCGACGTCTTCGCGCTGGGCGCCGTGCTGGTCTACGCGGCCACCGGCAAGGGCCCGTTCGGCGAGGGACCCACCGCGACGCTGCTGTACCGCGCGGCCCACGGCGAGCCCGACCTGGACGGCGTGCCGAAGACGCTGCGCCCGCTGGTGCAGAAGTGCATGCACCGCGACCCGGCCAAGCGCCCCGAACCGGCGGAGGTCACGCGCCTGCTCGCCCAGGTCGTCACGCCGAAGCCGCCGACCGCCAAGCTGCCCGCGCCGATGACGCCCGCCGCCGCGACGTTCTCGACGTCGCGGATCGTGCCGTTCGCGTGGGGCCTGACCAACCTCGCCGCGGGCCTGCTGGCCGCCGCGATCGCCGACCCGGCCGCGCACGCCAACGGCGCCACCCAGCTGCTGGCCCTGGCCGCGTTCTTCGTCCTGGTCGTGCGCGCCGTGCGGTTCTTCAGCGCGGCCGCCCGGCGCAAGGTCGTGATCGAGATCAGCCGCGAGGGCATCGCCACCACCCGCAACGGCAAGTTCCACCAGTACTGGTGGTACGAGCTGGCCCGCGTGCGCGTGGTGCCGCACAAGAAACGGCCGTGGGTCGTCGTGTGGCTGAAGGACCCGGCGCCGCGCCGCTTCTTCAGCGCGCACCACGGCGGCGTGCGGGTCTTCCCGATCGCGCACGAGCGGACCCGGCGGCGGCGCGAGCGCGACGTGGCCGAACTGCGCGCCGCCCTGGCCTGGTACCTGCCGCGCTCCTACGACGGCCGCTGATCGGTCCACTCGCTGGTCACCGCGACCTGGACGGACACCGTGCCGTCCGGCAGCGGGCTGTCCGGCGCCTTGAGCTCCACCGACCCGGTCACCTGCCCGGTCACCGGGTCGATGGTGAAGCTGGTCCGGCCGCCGTCCGCGGACACCCTGCCGTTGTCCCAGTGGATCTCGGGGGATGCGGCGAGCTCGCGGTAGGTCGCGGCCTTTTCCGCGTTGGTGGTGTACGGCGAGAGCAACCGGGACGAGGCGCTCGCGAGCTTCTCCGCCGGTTCGGTCCGCAGCGGCAGCGCGAGGCTGGCCTCCTTGCACGGCATGGTCGTGCAGAACGTGCCCCACAGCGCCGGGCCCCGGTAGTCCGCGGGGGCCATCCGGTCCGGTTCTGTCTGGGTGCCCGCGATCGGCTGCCTCCCGCCGGTCTGCCGGCGGTAGATCACGATCATCTCGCCCTGCCTGGTCGGGAGCCACGCGTCGACCTGGAACTCGACCTTCGCGGCACTCCAATCCCGGCTGTTCGGTGACCCGATGGACATGGCCTGCCAGATCATGTACCGGACGTGCTTGTACCGCGCGGGAGGGTCCTGGGCGACCTCCAGCAGCGCCGCCGCGTCGGTGAGCGACGTGGCCGGGGCGGTCGGCATGGTGGCGGGCGCGTCCCGCCCGGCCGGCCGCAGCAGCACCACCAGCCCGGTGATCATCACCACCGCGATCGCCGCGGCCGCGATGCCGACCCAGTTGCGGGAACGGCGTTTCGGCTGCTCGGTGAAGAGCTGCTCGCGCAACCGGGCCAGCCGCACGTCGTCCGCGGGCCGCACCGAGTAGAGCTCGGCGAGGTCGTCGTCCAGCAGGTCACGCATGGCGGAGCTCCAGTTCCTTGAGCTTGGTGCGCAGGCGGTGCAGCCGGGACCGGGCGGTGCCGGGGTTCAGGCCGAGCGCCTCGGCCGTCTCCTGCACGCTCAGTCCGGCGAGCGACACGAGCAGCAACAGGTCGCGGTCGCCGCTGGGCATCCGGGCCAGCTCACCGGCGATCAGCCGCAGGTGCGAGCGGGCGTCGATGCGGGTGACCACCGTGTGCTCCAGCGTCTCGGCGACACCGAGGTCGACGCCGTACCGTTCGGCCGTGCGCAACAGCCGGACCTCGCGTTTGGCGTGACCGCGCAACAGGTTCGTCGCGATGCCGTAGAGCCAGCCGACGACACTGCCCCGCTGCGGGTCGTAGGACTCCTGACCGCGCATGGCGGTCAGGAAGGTCTCGCTGACCAGGTCGTCAGCCACGTCGACACCCACTCGCCGCGCCAGATACCGGTGCAGCGGCTGAGCGTGCTCGTCGAACAGCTCCGCGAACATCACGCCCCCAGTTGGCTTCCCGCGGCTCCCGTGTTGCAGTGACCTGAATCACAGTGGACGGGCCGCAGATCATGGTCGCATGACGACCTGGACCGTGACGGCAGCTGACGCCGCGCGTTCACCGCTCAACCGCGAGTACAACGCCGAGATGATCAGCCGCTACTGGGGGCGGCCGACCGACGACGCGGAGATCGACGCCTACGAACGCGACGAGCAGGACCACGACGTGCCGGTGTTCCTCGTGGTGTCACGCGACGGCGAGGACGCGGGGTGTCTCGGCATGCGGTTCCTCGGCGACGGTGTCGGCGAGCTGACCCGGATGTTCGTCCGGGTGCCGTTCCGCGGTCGGGGCGCCGCGTCGGCGTTGCTCGCGGCGATGGAGGACGAGGCTTTGCGGCGCGGCGTCACGGTGCTGCGGCTCGACACCCGCAGCGACCTCGTCGAGGCCAGAAATCTATACGCCAAGCACGGTTTCATCGAGATCGAGAACTACAACGACGCGAAGTACGCCGGGCATTGGTTCGAAAAGAGGCTAACGTCCGCCCATCTGGACGCGATTTCCTGACCGGGTCGGGATGACGCGCGCCAGGAGGCATTGAACATGCGGTTGCGTCCACTGGTGGCGGCTGCTGCCGTCACCGCGGCACTGGTGGTGACCCCGGCCTCGGCGGCTCCCGCCGGTCGGGTGCTGGGTTACGTCGCCAACAACGGCGGCGGGGTGTCGGTGATCGACACGGCCACGAACGCGGTGTCCGAGACGATCACCGACAGCGGCGGCAGCTCGCCGTACATGGCGGCGGTCGCGTTCGACGGGACTCGCGGTTACGTGACGAACTCCGCGCAGAACACGCTGACCGTCATCGACACGCCGACCAACTCGGTCGACAAGGCCATCCCCGTCGGGAACCACCCCGCGGGTGTGGCGGTCGCGCCCGGCGGCGGTTTCGTCTACGTCACCAACTACGGCGACGGCACGGTGTCCGTGGTCGACACGGCGACCCTGACGGTCACCGCGACGATCGCGGTCAGCTCGAACCCCGACGGCGTGGTCGTCACGCCGGACGGCAAGTCCGTCTACGTCACGCACGACATCGCCGGCGGCGGCTCGGTCTCCGTGATCGACACGACGGCCAACGCCGTGGTCGCCTCGATCGGGGTGGGCGGCAACTCGACGGCGATCGCCGTGTCCGCCGACGGCACGCGCGCGTACGTCGTGAACAGGAGCTCGCACACGGTCTCCGTGATCGACACGGCCTCCCGGACCGTCATCGGCACCATCGGCGTCGGCGACTTCCCGCACGGCATCGCCCTTCTCGGCACGCGCGCCTACGTGCCGAACAGCGCGTCGAACTCGGTGTCGGTGGTGGACCTGACCGCGATGGTGGAGCTGCAGCGGATCCCGGTCGGTGACCGGCCGATCAGCGTGGCGCTGCTGCCGGACGGGTCGAAGGCCTACGTCACGAACTTCAACAGCAACACGGTGTCGATCATCGACACGGCGTCCAACGCGGTCACCGGCTCGATTCCGGTCGGTGAGCGCCCGGTGGGCATCGCGATCCACTTCGTGCCGCCCGCCGCGGCGAAGCTGACCGCCGGCACGGCACAGCTGCAGCTGCGGCTGGTCGGCTTCACGGTCCGCTCGCTCAACGCCACGCTGACCGAGACGCACACCGGCGCCCCGGTCGAGGGCGCGCAGGTCGTGTTCCGCACGGTCAAGGGCAACCCGCTGTGCACCGCCACGACCAACTCGTCCGGCAAGGCCACCTGCGACGCGAACGTGTCGTTGCTGGTGGGGCTGAACACGCTGCTGCAGGGCTTCACGGCCTCGTTCGCGGGCGACAACGAGCACACCGGCGCCAGCGCGCACGGCAACATCGTGCTGCTGTAGCTGTGAACGTCCGGTACTTGTCGTAGCCGATCGTGGCGCCGGCACCGACACCGCCGATCGTGGTGACGACGGCGGTGTCGGTGTCCGCGGTGCGCACGTCGGTGGGCCGGACAGCGATTCCTTCTGAAACGACCGCCAGGCCTGGGCTTGTCATCGGAGTTGTCACGGCGGTTTCGTCGCGCTGGTCTGCCGTCGGTTCGCGACACCTGCGCGAGGCCCACCTACGGCCTGCCGTCCACGACCGTCGTGACGACCCCCGAGCAGGTGTCGGTGCAGCCCGGCCAGACCTTCGAGCTGAGCGGCACCTTCACCAACACCTCGGCGCAGCCGCTGTACGACGTGACGTTCGCGCCGCGCGTGCCGTCCGGGTGGAGCGCCTCGGCCGCGGTGCGGGCCTTCCGGGTCGCGCCCGGCGAGTCGCTCAGCGGCAGGTGGACGGTGCGGGTCGGGGCCGATCCTGTCGTCGGCCTGACGGACGTGCCCGCGGTGGCGCAGTTCCAGCCCTACCGGTTCAGCTCGGGCGCCGAGGCGGAGAAGGCCGTGCGCGTGCACGTCTGGAAACCGTTGCCCGCCGGGCAGTCCTACGTGCAGGGCAACGACCGCTCCGTCGAGGGCAGGACGCTGACGACCGGGGGAGTCAGGTTCGGCAAGGGCATCGGCACGACGCCCGCGGACCACACGGTCGAGATCGGGACGTGCACCCGCTTCGACGCCACGGTCGGGGTGGACGACGAGGTCGACGGCCGTGTGGACCGCGCGGCGGGCGCCGGAGGATCCGTCACGTTCGCCGTCCTCGGCGACGGCCGCGTGCTCTACGAGAGTCCGCTGCGCAGGTCCGTCGACCCGGCGTTGCCCGTGAGCGTCGACGTCAGCGGGGTGAAGTCGCTGACGTTGCGCGTGACTGACGGCGGCGACGGCACCAGCCTCGACAACGCGGTGTGGGGCGACGCGCGAGTGACCTGCTAGGCGGCGAGGGGCACGTCGGCGCGGTTCACGAAGTCCTCGCAGGACAGCCGGGACGCGACGCCGTGGACGACCTGCCACCCGGCGGGCACCTGCAGCTCCGCCGGCCAGATCGAGTACCGGCCGGCTGGGCTGACCAGCACCAGGAACATGGTGTGGGGCTGAGCGAACGGGGGAGTCATGACCTCAGGGTGACGCGGGACACCTCTCGTCCGGCTATCTCCGCGCTCAAGCTCACCGTCCCAGCTTCCGGATCACAGCGCCCGTGTGGTTGTGTTGGGCCGTGACTGTGGAACAGGTGGTCCTCCTGGCCGAGGACGGTTCGGCCATCGGCGTGCAGGACAAGGCCGTGGTGCACCACGCGGACACCCCGCTGCACCTGGCGTTTTCCAGCTACGTCTTCGACTCGGCCGGCCGCGTCGTGCTCACCCGCCGCGCGCTGCACAAGAAGACGTTCCCCGGCGTGTGGACCAACACCTGCTGCGGTCACCCGCTGCCGGACGAGGACATGGCCGGGGCCGTGCTGCGGCGCCTGCGCGACGAGCTGGGCATGACGTGTTCCGACCCGGAACTGCTGCTGCCGCGCTTCCGCTACCGCGCCGAGATGGACGGTGTCGTCGAGAACGAGATGTGCCCGGTGTTCCGGGTGCTCTCCGACGACGAGCCCGACCCGAACCCGGACGAGGTCGACTCGGCCGAGCGCGTGCCGTGGACCGAGTTCGCCGCCTCGGTGCTCGACGGCACGCGCGAGGTCTCGCCGTGGGCACGGCTGCAGGTGCCCGAACTGGTGAAGCTCGGACCCGACCCGCTGGCGTGGCCGGTGGCGGACCGGGCGGGGCTGCCTGCCGCGGTCCAGCTCACCTGACGCGGCGGTCCAGGCCGGGCGGTCACGCGACCGAGTTGATGACGTTACGTCTCGGTTTTTGCTGCGGGTCCAGCCAGCTGGGTGCGTAGAACGTCGGGATGCCGTGCACCATTTTCACTTCCCACTCACTCCGGTGAATGAGCGTGTGGTGATGGCGGCACAGCAGAACCGCATTCTTGACCGACGTATCGCCACCATTCGCCCAGTGACGCACATGATGCGCGTCGCATTGTTTGGGTGGTCTGCCGCAGATGGGTCGACCTTGAGCGCGCCTTCCGAGTTTCCTCGGGCACGTTTCTCAAGGTCG